>JALYOY010000137.1 GCA_030856655.1 Pseudomonadota bacterium
GAAAAAGGATTCGACTTTGGCGCCATCAGCCGGAACGAGCGATGGATCGCACTAAACAAAGCGAATACCGCTTCCGACAGCGATATCTATCTATTCGATGTTGCCAAACAGGAGTTTAAGCACCTGACCCAGCACGAGGGTATCATCAGTTTTCGTGCAGAAACTTTCGATCCGGCTTCTCAACGGCTATTCTTCCTAACCAACGAGGGAAGCGAATTCAAGCGCCTGCGCACCTACGACTTAATCACGGGTGCCACCGAGGATTACGAAAGCGCTGACTGGGATATGAGTTACACCTATTTTTCCAGGGATGGGCGATTCCGGGTAACGGGCATTAACCAGGATGGGAGTATCATGATCCGCCTGGTGGAGGGCGAAGGTGGCGGGGAGAAACCCGTCATGCTTCCCGCGCTGAAGGGAGAAATTCGTGGCGTAACCTTTTCGGGGAGCGGCGCCCGCATGGCCTTCTACCTGAACGGCGACCGTTCTCCCGATAACCTTTTTGTCTGCGATTTCGGGACCGGGCAAGCCAGGGGGGCCGGGCAGGCTGGGCAGATCAGGCAACTTACCCAAAGCCTGAGTCAGGAGATCGACCCGTCGGACCTGATAGATTCGGAAGTAGTCCGGTTCCGGTCATTCGACGGAATGGTGATACCCTCGATCTATTACAAACCGCATGGTGCCTCCGCGACCAACAAAGTGCCCGCCCTTGTTTACGTTCATGGAGGGCCGGGCGGGCAAACCATGCGTGGTTATAACGCTCAGATTCAATACCTCGTGAATCATGGGTATGCCGTGTTGGGTATCAACAACCGTGGCAGTTCGGGGTACGGCAAAACCTTCTATGCTGCCGCTAATCGTAAACATGGGCGTGAGCCGCTGTGGGATTGCGTGGAGGCCAAGACCTATCTCGCCAGTCTTGATTACATCGACCATGAGCGTATCGGTATCATGGGCGTAAGTTATGGCGGCTATATGACACTGGCGGCTCTGGCTTTCCGCCCCGAGGCGTTCAAGGTGGGTGTGGACATCTTTGGCGTCAGCAATTGGTTGCGAACGCTAGAAAGCATCCCACCTTATTGGGAATCGGTTCGTAAAGCGATTTACCATGAGATTGGCGATCCGGTGAAGGATATAGACATCCTTGTCGCTACCTCGCCTCTCTTTCATGCAAAGGAAATAAGGAAACCTTTACTGGTCGTTCAAGGTGCCAACGATCCTCGCGTTACCAAAGCTGAGAGTGATGAGATCGTGGAGGCCGTCAAGCGCCATAACATCCCAGTGGAATACGTTATCTTCAGTGATGAAGGGCACAGCTTCACGAAGAAGAAGAACCAGATCGAGGCTAATCGCCGAATACTGGAGTTTCTGGATAAATATTTGAAAGGTAACGAGGCGGAAGACGAGGCGGGGCAGCGGAACGGTGCTCAGTAATGTACCAAGCGCCGGTGTTGGAGAGTATCGCTATTGAATCCCATATCTGGGATCAAAGAACTCGCGTATTAGGAAATCCTCCAGCCCCTTGCTATCTTCCTCGCGTGCGGACAGGACGACCACGGTGGCGAGGCGGTACGATTCCCAATTAAAATCGCCTTTTTGATACTGGCGAATCAACTCGATCATTTTCCGGGCGACAGCGCGATATATATCTCCATCCGGCCCGGCGGTAACTTCGACCACTTCACGCCGCGGATTACTAACATCTGTTCTCCAAGCGCGAAACAGAAATTGAGCGGAACGATGTCCCATTCTGGTGATTTGAAATATTCCACTCGTGCCGGGTTCTCGAAGGTTGCGTCTGACATTGGCCATTCTAAGCTCTTCCTCCGAAAGCTCTCGTTCGACATTTTTTGGTTCCGCGGGCTCATCCTCAAAAATTCCTCCCGCTGTGCGGCGCTCTTTGGCCTCCTTCATATAATCCGTCAGATCTTTTGGAGCCTCCGATTTGGGCGCTGGGGTGCGATCTTCGCGTGCTGCTTTCTTTGGGGCTTCTTTTTCAGGCTGAGGCTTCATTGGCTTTGCTTTTTCAGCGCCCAGGCGGGGCTGAGGCTTAGGCCGAGGTGGTACCTTGGGGCTTGTCTGGGGAATAGGGACTGATTTTTGTTTCGGTTTTTCTTCAGGTAATTCTACAAAGCTTGCCTCGATAGGAGGTGGTGTTATAGGAGTCTCCACCTCGGGAGAAGTGAGGAAAAATCCGAATCCCCATATGATGATCAGCCAGAGAAGGGCCGCTAGTGGCAACGGCCACCAAATTCGAACCTCCCTCGCTCTGGAATACTGCATGCTGAGGCGTTATTTATGTTTTACCGCGATCAGAAACTGCTGGGCTCCGGCGGAACGGGCGCGCAACATTGCCTGCACGACAATGCCCTGCGGGGCATCGTTATCCGCGGATACAATCAGTTTCTGTTCCGAATCTTGCAACAACGGTTTGAGCGTGTCGGCCAGCGTGTCCAAAGTGACGGGGATGCGGTTAATAAAGATTTGGCTGTCGTTTGTCAGCGTCAGCGTTACGGGAGTTTTAGTACTGAGCTTTTCGGCTGCCCCCTGAGGTAGATTCACTTGCAAGGAATCGAGATTCTGCAGCGACAACGAGGACAGCATGAATGTTGCAAGCAGGAAAAACATTACGTCGATCATCGGGATAATTTCGATGCGCCCTTTGCGGAACGTTCTGGTTTTACGCAGCTTCATGACTACCGCCCTCCTGGTCCAGGCGGATGTGATCGATCAAGCGCGTCCCAAGGCGCTCCATCTCATCCATTGTTTGGGATTGCAAGCGAGAGAAATAATTGAATCCGAACAAGGCAATCAATGCGATTACCAAGCCGACCACAGTCGCAATGAGTGCCTCGGCTACTCCCCCTGTCACCGCCGTAGGATTGACGATCCCCTCGCCGCCAATTATCTGGAAGGCGCGCATCATTCCGACAACGGTTCCCACGAGCCCAAGCAACGGCGCGGCAGTGACGATAGTTTCCAGCATCCATAAACGCCTCGCGAGAGATGTTTCGATCAGCTGGGCCTCATCCGCTGCACGAGATTCGGTCCACCACGATGGCCGATGCCTGTTGCTGATCACCACTTCGAAGAATCGCTTGTAATAATGGCGTTCTTCCAGGCCCGATAATATTTTTTCAAGATCGGCCCATGCAAAACCATAGGTTTCGACGAGGTTCAGCAGGTCATGCGACAGGCGCGCATAACGCCAATAGACAAATGCTTTCTCAAGCATAATGGCCAAAGCGATTATTGCCAGTAAAGACAGAGGCACAATAATTAACCCGCCGAGTTTTAATGCGGTCCAGGTTGCTTGTAGTTCTTGCATGTTTATCTCCGAACGGGAATGGTATTCGTCCCCTTGTAGGTTAAAAAAATCTATCGTTACCTGTTGGAACATCTTGCCTGGTTATTCAAGCCACAATTTCACCTGTGCCAAGCTGTAAGATCTTACAGCTATCCATATCCTTCATTTTAAGGTCTCATAGCTCTTCTGTGGTTGGCCGAGTCAGCCAGGTTCGCAGCGTATTCGAGTGGTTGCCGGATGAGAAGAGGAAGAACAACTTACAGCATATGGTTTCGGCTCATCAAGAGAAACATCAGTATAAGGTTGCATCCGGCCAGGTTGACAAGAAGCCTATCCATAAGCGATATGCACAATTACTTTTAGAGAAAAGATTGGTTAATAGCTTCCGATTTCGTAATGATATCTTCATTCCAAAATAATGCGGCGCGGATTGCAGGCGGCTCTGAGATGACTCAAGACCCCGTCGAGCTCCTGCAAACTGAAGATGCGCACGCCACAACTGCCAGCATTCTAGAGCAGAGTTTGAATGAGATTTATCTTTTTGATGCCCAGACTCTGCGTTTCGAATATGTCAATAGCGGAGCACAGCGCAATCTCGGCTATAACATGGACAAACTGCGGACGATGACGCCGTTAGACATCAAGCCGGAATTTGATGATGCGTCGTTCCGGACCATGACCAATCCGCTTCTGTGTGGCGAGAAAAAAGTGCTCATTTTCGAAACCATGCACCTTCGTGCTGATGAAACGCTTTATCCAGTCGAAGTTCACCTGCAGCTATTTGCACACCCAGGGCGCGCGGTATTCCTTGCAGTTATTCTCGATATCACCACCCGCCGTCGTGCCGAGCTGGCGCTGCGGGAGAGTGAAGAGCGGTTTCGAATCATGATCAACACCATCCCCCAGCTCGCTTGGATAGCTGGGGCCGATGGGTCAATATTCTGGTACAACCAGCGCTGGTATGACTACACGGGCGCAACACCGGAAGAAATGGAAGGATGGGGTTGGCAGAAGGTGCATGACTCCCGGATGCTGCCTGAAGTAATGGAGAGATGGACTAACGCTATCGCCGCTGAGCAAGCGTTCGACATGGAGTTTCCATTACGGGGAGCGGACGGGCAGTACCGGATATTCTTGACCCGCGCGGAGCCGTTAAGAAATGCAGAGGGCCGCGTGATGCAGTGGTTTGGTACAAACACGGACGTAAATGAACAGAGGTTGGCGGAAAAGGCTAGACGCGAAACGGAGAAGCAGCTTGAGGTGGTGATGGAAAATATGAGCGAAGGCCTTGTTATCGCCGACCTTACAGGTGAACTGCTGCACTGGAATCCGGCTGTGCTCGAGATGCATGACATGAATAACGCGGAAGAAGTATTAAGTAATCTCCATAATTTCGTACAACGGTATGAGCTTTCCACCATTGATGGAGTCACTTTGCCAATCAAGCAATGGCCATTGACCCGCATTCTTAAGGGTGAGCATTTGCATGATTCGGAGTTGCGGCTTAAACGCCTGGATAGAGATTGGGAACGTGTCTTTAGTTATTCCGGAGCCGTTTCTCATTACGGCGACGGCAAAGGATTAGCGTTTTTAATCATGAAAGATATTACCGAGCGTAAGAATGCTGAGGAAGCATTACGGGATGCAAATATAAATCTCGAGTTCAAAGTGGATAAGCGCACCGCACAGCTCTTGGCCAAAAGCAAAGAACTGGAAAGTTTTTGTTATTCCGTCTCACATGACCTCCGTGCGCCCCTCCGAGGAATCGACGGTTACAGCCGTCTTTTATTAGAGGACTATCATGAACAACTCGACGAGGAGGGGCGGAGCTTTCTGAAAAATGTGCGGGCGGCAACAACACATATGACGGATTTAATAGAAGATCTGCTCGCTTATTCAAGGCTCGAACGGCGAAGTGTGTCTACAACGGCCATAGAGCTTTCCACCTTCGTATCCAGCCTGCTGGAACAGTGGCACGGCGGCTGCAAAAATGTGCGTCTCACTGTCGAACTCGGCAGTTTTTACGTAAGCGTAGACCCGGAAGGTCTCGCGATAGCCTTGCGCAATCTGATTGATAACGCCCTCAAGTTTTCCCAATATGCGGCTGAACCGGCCATTGATATTCGCGCGCTCGCCTCGGACAGCCACTGCGTTCTCTCGGTACGCGACAATGGCATCGGATTCGATATGCGCTTTTACGACAAAATTTTTGCGATATTCCAGCGTCTTCATCGGGCCGAAGAGTACCCGGGCACGGGTATCGGGCTGGCAATGGTACACAAAGCTATGGAACGGATAGGAGGGCGGGTTTGGGCCGAAAGTCAGTTGGGCGCTGGAGCGACTTTTTACCTGGAATTGCCTTTGTCCAATGTGGTTCCAATAACCGCTCCTGGCATTCAGCCATGAATACCACGCTGCCGATACTACTCATTGAAGATAATCCGATGGATGTGGATCTCACACGACGTGCCTTTATTCGGCATAATCTAGCGAATCCGCTCACGGTATTGTGGGACGGACAGGAAGCGCTCGACTTCGTTGCCAGCTGGAAAGCAGGGGAGCCCTTCCCTGTGGTAATACTGCTTGACCTGAAATTGCCCAAGGTAAGCGGACTTGAAGTCTTGCGTGTTATCCGGGCCCATCCCGATTTTGGAACCATTCCTGTTGTAATTCTTACCTCCTCGGCTGAGGATAATGATGTTCATGAAGCTTATTCGCTAGGGGCAAACTCCTACATTGTAAAGCCGGTGGATTTCGATAAATTTATTGATGTGGCCAGGCAAATCGAACTTTACTGGACTGTTCTCAACACCCCAAGTATTCCAAGGCGTGTGCGATTCTGAATGTGGCAGTTGAGCGGCTATTTTTTACTTATTTCTAATCAGCGTCATGACCCGTGATTATTTTTTGCCCGACATGAACTTTATCTTTTTGGTAAGTTCGCTACAACCGCCGGATTCAGGGTAATGAAAGTCCTCTATCTTGAGGATAACGCCCAGGACGCCGATCTTGTGCGGATCGAACTGCGGAAGCATGCGCCGGATATTCAACTGGAAGTCGTTTCCACATTAGCCGAAGCGCTCGCACGGGTCGAACAATTCCATGCAATTTATGGCGCAGGGTTGAAAACGGCAGCTGCCGTGCCGGCCAAACCGGACGTTTCCCTTCGCTATGACTTGGTCTTAACCGACCTTAACCTACCTGATGGTAGCGGTGAAACCCTGCTGGCTCAGGTTCGCAGCCGGCGCCTGCCGCTGCCTGTCGTCGTTCTCACCAGTTCGGGCAGCGAAGAAACCCTGGTGACATTGCTGCGCGCAGGTGCCGATGATTACGTCATAAAACGTAGTAATTTCGTCGGGACGCTGGCTCTTGTGCTGCGGGCTGCACTCCATAAATTCCACACGGAAACCTTTCGACGGGCCGCTGCTCTCCGAATCCTATACGTTGAGTCGAACGCTTGCGATACCGATTTGACTAAACGGGAACTGGCTTCCATCGCTCCACACCTTCACATTGAGTCACTTCAGACAGCCGAGCAGGTCTTGCATCGCTTTGCGGTGCCTAATCCGAAGGTCATCACTGATGTTCTTCTACTCGATTATCGTTTGCCCGATGCTTCTGCCACCGATGTTATCAAGGAACTTTGCCAGGTTCGGGGACTTGATCTGCCCATCATTCTCGTTATTGGGCAGGGAGACGAAGAAATTGCGCGACAGTCTCTCAAGCTGGGAGCTGCTGATTATGTTGTGAAAGGCGCTGGCTATCTTCAGCGGTTACCCACGGTCATAGAAAATGTTTGGCTCCGGGCCGAGTCGACGCGCAGCGAGCGAGTTTTAATAGAGGAAAGGACTCGTCTTTCTCTTGCCACCGAAGCGGCCGCGATAGGCATCTGGGAGTGGAATACCGCTACCAACGAGATCATATGGGATGATCGCATGTATGAGCTCTACGGTGCTCCGCGCGAGTGCAGGATCACTTATGAAATCTGGAAATCCTACATTCATCCCGATGATTTGCCTAAATACGAAGCGCAGCTGGAAAGACTCAGCGCGGAGAACCGGCGGGAGCAAATAGTTTTGCGTATTCTGCACGCATTCGAAAACGTACGTTATCTCCATATCGCCAAAACTGTGACATGGGGTACAAAGGGCAATGAACTGAAGGTGGTCGGTACGGCCATCGACATCACCAAGCGAAAACAGGCCGAACTGGCAATCCAGCGACATGCTATGCAGCAGGGGCTTATTGCAGCGTTCGGGCAACAGGCGCTCGCCAGTATTGACCTTGACAAGCTGTGGGATCAGGCAGCGGTGATCACATGCAAAGGTCTTACGATTGACTTCTGCAAGGTTCTTCAGCTTGCACCTGATAAACGTTCTCTTATGCTTAAGGCAGGCTTGGGTTGGCAAGACGGATGGATTGGCCGCCACATTTCCGCCACCGGTGAGAATACGCAAAATCAGTTTGTTCTGGCGAGCCGAGAACCTGTCATCGTGGAAGATTTTCGTACTGAGACCCGCTTTAAGCCCTCTGAGATTCTAACGGCCCATGACATACGCAGCGGGCTTGACGTGCTGATCTCCGGGGCTGGCGCGCCATATGGCGTACTGGGTTCCTATTCTCGCGACGAGCTTCACTTTACGCCGGACAGCATCAGTTTTCTGCAAAGTCTCGCCAATATTCTTGCAACCGCGATTGATCGTAAAAGTACCGAGGAGCGGCTTATCTATCTGGCCCAGTTCGACCCCCTCACGGGATTGCCCAACCGAAGTCTGTTTCTCGACCGTCTCGGGCAAGCGATGGAGCACGCACAGCGCAACAGAGGGCGAATAGGGGTTGTGTTTGCCGACCTAGACCGCTTCAAGATCGTGAACGATACGATGGGCCACAGCATCGGCGACAAGCTGCTAATCCAGATCGCGCAACGGTTGCAGCAATGTGTGCGGACGGGCGACACCGTCGCGCGGCTGGGTGGGGACGAGTTTGCTTTTATTCTTTCAAATCTGGCCCATGCCGAGGATGCGACGCTGGTGGCGGAAAAAGTGATTACCGCGCTTTCGCTGCTATTCGAACTGGAAGGCCAGGAAGTCTACATTTCCGCCAGTCTCGGAATCAGCATCTATCCTGGAGACGGCACCGATGCGCATGCCCTGCTTAGAAACGCGGACACCGCGATGTTTCAAGCTAAAGAGCAGGGGCCCGCGATCTATCAGTTCTATCTGCCGCAGATGAACGAGCGCGCGGTAGCACGTCTGAAAATGGAAACGCAACTGCGCGGTGCGCTGGCGCGGCACGAATTCGTGCTGCACTATCAGCCGAAGGTAAGTTTACGCAGCGGCAAGATAACCGGTTTCGAAGCGTTGCTGCGTTGGCAGCATCCAGCGCGTGGACTGGTGCCGCCGCTGCAATTCATTTCAGTACTTGAGGATACCGGTCTGATTGTGTCCGTCGGGGAATGGGTGGTACGAACGGTTTGCGAGCAGATAGCGACATGGCAGGGTCAGGGCTTGGTGTTGCACCCCATTTCAGTCAATCTTTCGGCGCGACAGTTTCAACAGCAGGATCTTGATGCCGTGATTAAAAACACCCTGATGATTACCGGCATCGATCCCCACCTGCTGGAATTTGAGCTAACTGAATCGGTATTGATGAAAGAGGCTGAGACAGCCGTCAATGCGCTGCAGAACCTGAAAGCCTTTGGAGTGCAGATCTCAATGGATGATTTTGGTACCGGCTATTCGAGTCTTGCCTATCTCAAGCGGTTTCCACTTGACGTACTCAAGATCGACCGCACATTTATCCGGGACGTTACCACTGATTTGGACGATGCAACCATCACGGTGGCAATGATCAAACTTGCGCACGGTCTGGGGTTGAAGGTGGTGGCGGAGGGCGTTGAAACGAGGGCGCAACTGGATTTCCTGATAAAACACGAGTGTGATGAGATGCAAGGCTATTATTTCTCACGGCCGCTGCCGCTGGAAGGCGCTTCCCAGGCGCTTATTGAAGATCATCGGTTGTTGATGAATTGATTGCCAGCAATTGCACTGCCTTACTCCCGCTGCCTGAACGGTAAGTCCGGCAATCGGCTTGCAATCAAATTCAGCTAACTTCAACCAATGTCAGCACGGTGACGTCTGGCGGTCCGCTTAGTCGGTATAAGGGCTTACCAATAAAATCACCGTCGCAGCTGCTAACAGACATTATTATTTTTGTATTAATAATCTACATAAAGTCCTTCCCCTATCTCTCAATATTTGTTAACTTATCCGGCGTCCATTCCCCGATCCGCAGGCTGCGGATAATTTTCCCAACGGATAAAAATAAATGAAAAAGACGATCCTTGCGGCTTGCGCCATGTTCGCATTTATCGGTGGTGCTTTTGCTCAGCAGGGCGGCTTGAATCTCAGGTCACATGCCGCATTTATTTTAGACGCACAGCATGGGCGCATTCTATTCGACAAGAACGCGGATACAGTGATGCCGATCGCTTCCATTACCAAGCTGATGACAGCGATAGTGGTGCTCGATGCGCAACTGCCGCTGGGTGAAAAAATCATCGTGGAATCATCAGATATTGATATTATCAAGAATACTCGCTCGCGCTTGCGGGTAGGAGCAAGTCTTACCCGGCAGGAATTACTCCGTCTGGCGCTGATGTCTTCCGAGAATCGTGCTGCGGCCGCGCTGGGGCGTACTTACCCAGGTGGTATTCATGCATTCGTTGCAGCAATGAACAACAAGGCATTCGAACTTGGCATGGGCAACAGTTACTTTGTTGATTCTACCGGATTAAATAGCGCCAATGTCTCAACAGCGCGTGATCTGGCAAAAATGGTTGATGCGGCAAACAACTACCATATTATCCGTGAATTTTCCACTACCGCTACACATGCGGTGGCATTTGCCGATGAAGTTCGCAGCCTGCAATTCAGCAATTCTAATAACTTGGTGCGCAGCAGGAATTGGGATATTGGCATATCAAAAACGGGCTTTCTCAGCGAGGCGGGACGCTGCTTGGTGATGCAAGCAAAAATAAGCGGCAAACCAGTTATTATTGTATTGCTTGACTCCTGGGGAAAGAACTCCCGTATTGGCGATGCCAATCGCATCAAGAAATGGATGGAAGTCGGCTTTGCTCGCAAGGTTAGGGGCTAATAGTTTTTCCGGCGCTATCGGACTCGTTAGCCTTCGCGGATTATAGTAACTGAAACGCAAGAATAGCGACGACCGTCGGTGGTAGCGCGGCTACCAGCAGTCCTAAAGGATGGATCGCCTCATCGTTGAATGAGCCTTTCAGTATGGAAAAGCCGGCAGGATTCGGAGCATTGGCAATGACAGTCAGGCCGCCCCCGGCGACGGCTCCTGCGACGAGCGAGTACCGGAACTCTGCGCTCGTTCCCTCCAGGAGAGAACCCAGATAAGTGAGCGCTGCATTGTCAGTGACCGCTGTCAGCAGGGTGGCGCCGAAAAAGAGCGTGGTACTGTCCATCCCCGCCAGCACGGGTTGCAACCACCATTTCTGATGTCCTCCAAGAACAATCAATCCGGCAAGAAAAAAAGCCACCATTAATCCTTCACGCAGGATCAACCGATCCTGGTAATGCGCATATGCGTGAGTAAAGCCGAGGAAGAACAACAGCAGACCTACAAAGATGACCGGATGATGCGCAAACACCACTACACCAACCAGAAAAACCAGATGTATAAGTACCACTAGCGGTGGTACGTCGATCTGCTTGGACTCCTCGTCATTTTGCATTTTTGATAGTTCGCGTTGGAACAGAAGAGTAACCACCAAGGCGTTCACCAGCACGGCCAAGGCAGCTTTCCAGCCGAATGTGGTAAACATGAAGGTGGTGTCCCATCCCCACTTGGCGGCCACCATGAGTACGGGAGGTGCCGCGAACGATGTCATTGTTCCGCCAATTGAGATATTAACGAACAACACGCCGAGTGTGGCGTATTTAAGCCGGATCGAAATGTCCTTCGAGTAGTAACGCTCCAGCAGGATTAACCCGGCTAGCGTCATGGCTGCAGGCTCGGTGATAAAGGAGCCTAGCAAGGGGACAAATGATAATGTGACGAAGTAAATGGCTTTGCCGTCCGGCCAGGGAATGAGCCGGGAGAGCTTTTTGACGCACAGCATGGCAAATTGCAGGATTGGGCGGCTTCCAGAAACCACCATGATCGCAAATACGAACATCGGTTCCGTAAAGCTCTGTTGATCAAGGTAAGTGGTCGCGGCTTCCTTACCTTCCACGATCAGCATCATCATGATCAGGACCATTGCCCAGAAGCCGAAAACCACCTCGACTTCGCCCAGGAAATGCCAGACACCAGCGTGGGCTGGATGGGTACGCGCCAATTGCTCGAAGGCCTTCGTCGAGAAAGTATGAATCAGCGCGATGCCGAATAAAATTGCACCGATGATCTCAATAGGGAGGGGGCTCATTCGCTAGCCGATGCGCGAGTGCTGACAGTTACACTGTAGGAAATCATCAAGCTTTTTAGTTGCCGGGCTTTATTCACCTGTTTTAATTTTTGCACAGTTCTTATTTCATTGCGTCAAGATTGGCTTGTGCATCAGCATGTCCCTGTGCAG
>JALYOY010000165.1 GCA_030856655.1 Pseudomonadota bacterium
ACATGCCAGGTGCAGGGCGTGGTAAAGGCTGAAACTTCGTGAATGTGCTTGATTTCCGGGATAAACTCACGGCTCGCGAGATCCGCTTCGACAAGCAGGCGCAACGCATCTGGCAGATCGCTTAGCCGGTCAATCCACGCCAGTTCTTGGCCATGCTGGTCGATCAACGCTATGCCTTGATCGGGGGCAGTGATCGGAAACGCGCGTACCGGAACGACTCCCTCCCGCGCCTCGCCGTCTGTCCCGGCAAAAACCAGTCGCCCAAAGGCATTCCGGCTCAGCAGATAATTGAGCTTATCGCTCATTCGCGCCCCATCTCAGCTTTGCGATCGACAATCGGCCTGCGCAAATCATCCTCAGTGTCGACGTTGCGTGCCTGGGCCTGATAGAGGCGGTAGTAATGGCCTTCCCGCGCCATCAATTCGCTGTGGTTACCGGTTTCGACAACGCTGCCACGGTCGAGCACAATCAGCCGGTGGGCATCGCGCAGGGTGGAGAGGCGATGGGCGATGGCGATAGTCGTGCGGCCACGCACCAGATTTTCGAGTGCTTTCTGGATTTCCTTTTCGGTGGTTGTGTCGACAGAAGAGGTAGCCTCATCGAGAATCAGAATGCGCGGGTCGATAAGCAATGCCCGAGCAATCGAGATGCGCTGCCGCTCACCTCCCGAGAGAGCCTGTCCCCGCTCGCCGACCAGCGAATCGTAACCATGCGTCAAGCGGAGAATGAATTCATGGGCGTGGGCGGCACGGGCTGCAGCCACGATCTCCCCGCGCTTCGCCTCGGGTTTGCCGTAGGCGATGTTCTCGGCAATCGTTCCGAAAAACAGGAAGGGCTCCTGAAGCACGAGCCCGATGTGCTTGCGGTATTCCGCGACAGGCAGCGAACGGATGTCCACCCCATCCAGCAGAATCGCGCCTTCGGTGACGTCGTAGAAGCGGCAGATCAGGTTGACCATCGTACTCTTGCCCGAGCCGCTATGTCCCACCAGGCCGATCATTTCGCCCGGCTCGATGGTGATGCTAATGTCGCGCGTCACGCTGCGGGTGCCGTAGCGGAATCCGACACTGCGCAACTCGATACGGCCCTCAGTAACCGGCAGATGCACGGGGTGTACCGGTTCGGGAACACTGGAAATGTGGTCAAGAATGTCAAAGATACGCTTGGTCCCGGCTGCTGCTTTCTGCGTAAACGATACCATGCGGCTCATCGAATCGAGCCGCAGATAGAAACGGCTGATGTAGGCGAGAAAGGCGGTGAGTACGCCGACCGTAATCGCGTCCTTCGATACTTGCCAGATGCCAAACAGCCACACGACGAGCAACCCGGCCTCTGTAAGCAGTGTCACGGTTGGCGTGAACAGCGACCAGACCTTATTGACCCGGTCGTTAACTTCCAGATTGCGATCGTTCGATGCGCGAAATCGTGTGGCCTCGCGCTTCTCCTGCGCAAAAGCCTTGACAACTCGCATGCCGGGAATCGTGTCGGCGAGCACGCTAGTTACTTCAGCCCAGACGCGATCCACCTTTTCAAACCCCGTGCGCAATCGGTCGCGTACCAGATGGATTAACCATGCGATGATCGGGAGGGGCAGCAGAGTCACCAGCGCCAGCCAGGGATCGATTGAGACCAGGATCATAATCGTCATCGCGATCATCAACACGTCGGTGGCGAAATCGAGCAGATGCAGTGAAATAAAAACATTGATGCGGTCGGTTTCCGAGCCGATGCGCGCCATAAGGTCACCGGTGCGTTTGCCGCCAAAATAGTCCTGCGAGAGTTTGAGGAGATGTTCGTAGGTGGCGGTACGCAAGTCGGCGCCAATACGTTCGGAGACCAGCGCCAGCATATAGGTGCGCGCCCAACCTAACACCCAGGCCAGAATCGCGGCACCGAGCAGACCGGTAAGATAAAACGTGACAAGCTCACTATCGATCGGCTTGCCGTTCTGGTAGGGAATCAGCACGTTATCCATCAGCGGCATCGTCAGGTAAGGGGGCACCAGCGTTGCTGCCGTGCTGCCCAGTGTCAGAAGAAAGCCAGCAAGCAGACGCCATTTATAAGGCCTGGCAAAACGCCACAAACGGAACAGTGTCCACGTCGAGGGAGGCGGCATATGAATTTCGCGACTGCATACCGCGCACACTTCCTGACCGGGTAGTAGCGGCGAATCAAGTACCCTCTGGCATTGAGGGCACAGGATCTCTGTGGGTGGCTGGGACGGCACCCCGCTGATTTGGTAGCCCAGTTGCTGCATGAAATGCTCGATCAGACGAGCGGCGGCGGTATCGCTGCCGAGCGTGTAACGCCAGCGGGTAAGCAGCGAATCCGTATCAAGCAGTTCAAGGCTGCCAATGCCGGAGTGATCGTAACGCACTAGCGTCAGGCCCGACTGATAAGCCCAATCTTGCCAACACGCATCGTTCCCTGCACTTGCCATCAAGCGTCGATCGGTTACAACGATCAACCCGGACGTAAAATGCAGCTGCGCATCGAGATTAGTTTCCATCCAGGCAAGCACCTTTTCTTCATCGGCAAGCCGCGATTCAACTTGCGCAGCCCAAGCGGAAGGGAGGGTTGGCGATGAAATGCTGGACCCAGCGTTAGCGGGGGAAGCTGAGGGAAGCTGGGGGCTTGGCATTGTTTAACCTGGTGCAGTGAATCTGAAATATCGCTGCTAAAAAAGACTGGATTGTTGCCAATGCTGCGTTGTTCGTTGCATATGGATAACGATGCGCTCACGCCTTGCCTGACACCAATCTCGTCATTTTTTACATCTCGATTGGCTTATTTATTTCTATTATGTAACGAATATTCCTGGCCCACTACACCTTGCATCTGGTTGCATACTTATGGAAGCGTCCCTTATACGACGATGCCGGGATTATAGCTCTGACAGGGCAACGAAGAACTTCTACCGCGCTTCACCGAAACGAAAGGGACAAAAATGTTGGCGCAGCAGGCCTTTAATATAAAGTGCTCTCTCATTTTGCATTTTACAATTAAGGAAATGACGCATTGCGACGCAGCCACCTTGAAGAATCGAGGCGAAAATGGTGACCTGCGTAAGCCAGATTTTGAGGATTTTGAAGGCCAGTAAACAACTATTGGCCGGAAAAGCGGCGAAATATGAAACCAGCGAGACACCTTTGCAGCCGATTTCCTTCAAGCTAGACAGGCTGTCAAGCGATTCGTAAGTTGGAAGCTCGCGATTTGATTGCCAGAGACGCCGTCAGACCGGAGTTGTTCCTTGCCTTGCTCTATGTTCGGCTTCTCTGATACCGTCGAGCGCTGTTTTAATGGTATGGCGCGGTACGCCAATATTCATGCGCATGAAACCGCTGCCGGCATCGCCAAACAGTGTGCCGGGACTCATGCCCACGCCAGCTTCATGCACAAAAAAATGCCGGAGTTGCGCATCATTTATCCCCAATCCAGTCTTCAACGCACTGCAATCAAGCCATAGCAGATACGTACCCTCCGGTTCGATAAGCCGGATTTCCGGGAGATGGGTGGCCAAGTACTCCGCGACGTAATCCCGGGTTTGACGGAGATAAACCAGCAATTCATCCAGCCATGCCTCACCTTCCCGGTAGGCCGCTTCGAACGCGACGATACTGAAAGGATTGGATGCGCTAACGTGCATTGCGTCAAATGCCTGAATAAGCGCTCCACGACATTCCGGATCAGGCACGATGAGAGTGGAAAGATTCAGCCCGGGTATATTAAATGTCTTGCTGGGCGCAATGGCGGTTATGATATTTGGCCCGCTTTCGCCCAACGTTCCCGCCAACATCGAAAGCGTATGATGTTTATTCCCGGCATAGATCAGGTCGGCGTGGATTTCATCCGAGAATATCACCAGATCGTGTTTCCTGGCGATCTTCACAATAGATTCCAGTTCCTGCTTGCTCCATACCCTGCCGACCGGATTATGCGGAGAACATAGCAATAGCAACCGGGCTCCGGCTGCGCATTGTTCCAGGTGATCGAAGTCGATGCTATAGCGACCGTTCCGTAGCCGCAACGGGTTATGTATCAGTTGTCTGCCGGTACCGGTGACAGCCGAGAAAAAGGGGAAATATACCGGCGGCTGCACGATGACCGACCCGCCCGGCTCGGCGACAGCCATAACAGCGGCATGCAGCGACGGCACCACGCCTGGGCACATTACGATCCACTCGCGCTGCACTTCCCAACCATGGCGCCGCCTCAACCAGTCTATCAACGATTCGTACAGACTGTCCGGGTAGACAGTATAGCCATACACAGGATGGGCGACACGTTCCGCAAGCGCCCGGGTCACCGCAGGGGGTGCGGCAAAGTCCATGTCCGCTACCCATAGCGGGATAACCTCTGCTGTGCCAAACATGGCCTGCCGTCCGTCATACTTGAGGCTGGCGGTACCGGCGCGATTGATGTCGCTGTTGAAGTCATGGCTAGAAACCTGACTGCCATTCAAGCAACTCTCTCCCAGATCGTCACCTCCGAGAGCGTGTGCTGGAATTTCCGCCCGGTTTCGCGGATAACAAACGGCACCTCCTGCGGGCCGTGAATCAGTTTGAAATGACTGCCCAAGGTCTCCTTCAGGCCATCCAGAGTACCAAAGCTTTCCCCATCACGCTTGAATCCACCAATCCACGCTTCCCGTTTTGTATGTTCCTCTAACCACGTATACGGTGAAGCAATCATCAGCAGCCCACCCAGGTTGAGTCTTGTATGAATGGTAGTCAGGAGTTTGGCTGGTTCATAAAGGCGATCGATCAGGTTGGCGGCAAGGATCAGGTCATAGCCGCTGAACAGGGTTTTGAGATTACAGGCATCGCCTTGGTAAAACTTTACTTTATGCTTGACGGCATCGAGGCCCAGACCCGTCAGCGTACGCTCCTTGTAAAAAACGAGATTGCCCTCATCCGGCAGTGTATAACGCAATACTCCCTGCCCGGCAAGCTGGACGCCTTGGCCAATGAAGCGAGCGGAGAAATCAATCCCGGTCACATCGTCGAAATGCCGTGCCAGTTCGAAAGTGGCGCGTCCCGAAGCACAACCAAGGTCAAGCGCCTTGCGCGCCGGTTTGTCCCCCGTGGCGGCGATAGCCAGTTCAGCGAGCGCCTTCGGGAAATTGGGAACGCCAAAATACTCATCCCCATAGTGGAACTCGGCATACTCCGAGAGCAGCTTATCGGTTTCATAGTTGGAGTCGTGCTGGACGGCAGGTGCGTCGGCAACCACGTAGCGAAATCCGGCATGCTGGAAGAAATGACGGCGAAAAGCATAACGGGCACTCTTGAACGACTCGTTGCCGCTTGAAATCCAGGAACCACCTTTCATGAGATTATGCCGGCTGTCAAAGGTCGGTGTAGTGAAATCGTCATAATGCGGATGGATGTCAAAGCCCTCGAAGGGATAGATCGGCGTTTCTGTCCACTGCCAGACATTGCCAGCCACATCGTAGAACTCTCCTTGAGGGAATTCGTTGACGGGATGACTGGAGGCAAAGTGGTCGAGATGGATATTGGCTGCCGCTGGTTCGGTGTGGGGGACTTCGGACAACCCGGCTACGTCATAGAGCCGATACCACTCATCCTCGGTGGGCAACCTGAACGGTTGGCCAGTTGCCGTGGCTTTCCAGTTACAGAAAGCTTTGGCCTCGTGATAATTCACCTCGACCGGCCAATCCCAAGGCATGGGTATTTCTTCGGTCATCGAGCGCAGTCGCCACTCGGTACCATGTTTGATCCAGAAAGTGGGGTATCCCGCATGAGTATGACGTTGCCACGCACGCCCTTCTTCTTCCCAGTAACTTTCTATGCCATAGCCATTCGCCTCAACGAAAGCAAGAAATTCCTGATTACTCACCAGGTATTTGCCAGCCTGAAAAGCCGCAACCTCCGCTATATGACGGCCATATTCATTGTCCCACCCATAGAACCGATCGGTCTTGCTTTTTCCCAGGGAAACCATACCCGTTGGTACGCCAATCAACCGATTTTGTGGTGCCTGACCGGATTTACGGCAAGGTTCCCATGCGGGATGCGGTTTGACGTGCTCAAGTGCATGCTGCCGGATGAGCACTGAAGAAGTTTCCAGATGGATGCGCTCGTGCTCGATACCCATCAGAATTGTCCACCACGGGTTGTCCCAGCCAACCGGCAAAGCTAGCGGAGTTTCGCTGATAAGCCGGTCGACAGTGCTGCGTATAGCGTTGCGATAGGTCCTTACTTCTTCAACAGATGGCCAATCGTAGTGCGTAGTGTTCAAATCATCCCAACTCATCTCATCGACACCGACTGCAAACATGGATTCCAGCCTGGGATTAATTCGTTCCGTTATCAGTCCGGCAAGGAGCAATTTATTTGCAAAGAACGTCGACGTATGGCCCAGGTAAAAGATTAGCGGATGACGCAACGGTATCGATTTTTTGAAATAGGCTTCATCGCCACTCAATGTCTCAAAAAGCTGTTCGTACCGATCAAGCGTCTCGTGAAAATAGGCGCGTATTTCCTCGCGCTTTGCCGCAACACTATCGCCGGAGAGAATGGGACTTCTTTGAAAAAGCTGTTTTGGCATAGGCACCAATTGTTCAGTTTTCTTGAAAGCCGGTTGGACAGGTACCATCGCATTTAGTGCATTCAAAATTGCATTCAAGATAATATTTCCTTATGTTTCAAGAATATATTAGATTAATTTTTTTCATCTCAATCTCGCGCACAAATTTTATTTGGCGGCGTCGTTAAAGGCCCCCTGCCGAGCTGCCGATAAGCGATTGAAGTTCGGAAGATGTAGGCTTAAGCTGTAGGCGACGCTCAAGCGGTTGACGAAAGTATGCGGTCAATTTTATTGTTCTTCTGACAGCATATAGCAATACTTTTTACATTTTTGTAATTACTCTGCCATGAAATAAAGGCGCTCATGACTCAACGTTAAGTCGATTGTGGCGGGTTTGACAGATTCAACCAAACAGAAGCGAAAGGAGAAGGATAGCGTCAAAACACTATGCCATTGTGTTTTAAACTGGCAACTGCGCTGTCGGCGTATTCCCGCGCCACGGCTATCCAGATCAGGGCTTACCGCAATGCGCATTTATTGAAGAAGTCTAAACTATTGTGCCTCGCATTGCTACCACCTGGCTGCAACACTGCGAAGCCCCGAGGCTTATCCGGCCTTGCTGGCGGACAATGCCAAAGTTATCTGCCGGTCTCTTTATCAGAGCCGACGCGGCCGTTGATTGTATTGGAATACGCCTGATGACGGGATCTCGGCGATGTTTTCGTCATGGAGTCTCTATTCGAGAGAACGCATAAGTACGGAGATACACATGATCAGGTTGCTGTGTTGCGTCGCGATCTGTTTGCCGGGTCTGTCATGGGCAACGGGAGCGCATGTTGACATCGCGCGCTTTTCAAGGGGCGACCTGAGCAGCTGGCAATCAAAAGTGTTTACAGGCAAAACTCGCTATTCCCTGGAAAATACGGATGGACGAACCGTCCTGCGCGCCGACAGCAGTGCCGCCGCTTCAGGGCTCTATCGCGAGATAAGCGTCGAACTCGGCAAGACGCCTATTCTCAACTGGACATGGAAAGTCAGCAATGTATTGGCGGGTGCCGATGAGCGCACCCGCGCAGGCGACGATTATGCCGCGCGCGTCTACGTGGTTTTTTCCGGCGGACTGATGTTCTGGCGCACACGCGCCATCAACTATGTCTGGTCGAACAAGCAGGTGATCGACAGCAGTTGGCCCAATGCCTTTACCGGTAACGCACGCATGATCGCGGTAGAATCCGGCTCCAGCCGGATCGGCCAATGGGTGAGTGAGCGGCGCGACGTGCGTGCCGATTATCGGCGCCTGTTTGGTGAGGAACCCGGCCGCGTCGATGCCGTGGCCATTATGACCGACAGCGACAATACAGGCACAACGGCAAGGGCATGGTACGGAGATATCTGGTTTACCGCGGAATGATAGCCACAACGTTGCTGACGAGACCAGGGACCTAATGACCAGCCTGAAACTTGCCTTCATTATTTATTGGATACCGGAATCATCATCTGCTATAACTGTCCTATAAAAAATGTTTTTCGTTCCGATCATGCTGGTAAGGATTGCAAATAAACTCGAAGCTAAACCCGGGCAGGACTCCGGCATTACATTCCATAATTGAGGTGAAAAGCATGAGATGGTATTTGCTATTGACTTGTTTGCTATTGAGCGCGTGTGCCGGCCTGCCCGCAGCAGTCAAAAATGTACCTGTAACGGATGTTTCTTATAGCCAGGCAAGCCGAAACCTGAGCAGTTACAAGGAAACACCGGTGCGATGGGGCGGAGTCATTATT
>JALYOY010000176.1 GCA_030856655.1 Pseudomonadota bacterium
CTCGAATACCGCAATTGCCGTCACCGCCACGCCAAAAACACAGGTTTTGATAATACCGTTGACAATGTCGTATCGGAAGTCCACGGCACTTTGCATTTGTGACCAAAATGAGCCCTCATCCACGCCGATAAGCACCACTGCCACCAAATAACCGCCAAAAACGCCAACTGTGGAAAATAACGCCGCCAGAAGCGGCATGGAAATCACACCCGCCCAAAACCGTGGAGCAACCACTCGCGCAATCGGATCCACCGCCATCATTTCCATTGCCGCCAATTGCTCGGTGGCTTTCATCAAGCCGATCTCCGCCGTAATGGCGGAGCCGGCACGGCTGGCGAACAACAAGGCTGCAACAACGGGCCCCAGTTCCCGCACCAGCGACAAGGCAACCAATGTGCCTACGGCTGATTCGGCGCCATATTTTTGTAACGTCTCGTAACCCTGCAACCCCAGCACCATACCTACAAACAGTCCCGACACCACAATGATAATCAACGACAGCACGCCCGTAAAATAAAGCTCGCGGATAATCAGGCTAAAACGCCGCATGCTGGTGCCGGACTTGAGCAGTGTCAACAGGAAAAAGCGGCTGGCGTAGCCCAGCCGCCAAATACTGTCTATCACGCGATGGCCGACGCCCCGGATGCCTATAACGATACGCCTAGGCAAAACCGCCCTCCAGTTTCAGATCGCTTGCGTAAGCCTCTGCAGGATAATGGAATGAAACAGGGCCGTCTTCTTCGCCATGCAGGAACTGATGTACAAAGGGATCAACCGATCCACGTACTTCCGCAGGGGTGCCATGCGCTGCGATCACTCCTTCCGAGATAAAATAAACGTAATCAACAATTTTCAAAGACTCCTGCACATCGTGGGTTACGACGATGGAGGTCATCCCTAAAGCGTCAGTCAGACGACGGATCAAATTTCCGATTACACTTAGCGAAATGGGATCGAGTCCGGTAAAAGGCTCGTCATACATGATGAGTACCGGGTCAAGCGCAACTGAGCGAGCCAACGCCACACGTCGCGCCATTCCGCCCGAGAGTTCGGCAGGCATCAGATTGTGCGCACCTCGTAAACCGACAGCCTGCAGCTTCATCAACACCAGATCGCGAATCATGGGTTCCGACAAATCGGTGTGTTCCCGCATCTGGAAAGCCACGTTGTCGAACACCGTCAGATCGGTAAACAACGCACCGAACTGAAACAGCATGCTCATTTTTCGGCGCATCTGGAAAAGCTCATCCCTTTTGAGCTCATGCACTACCTTGCCGGCCACCTTCACGTAACCCGAGGATGGACTGATTGCGCCGCCGATAAGGCGTAATAGCGTAGTCTTGCCGCTACCGCTACCACCCATGATGGCGATGACCTTGCCACGCAGCATGGTCATGTCGATTCCCTTCAGGATGGAACGCTCTCCATAGGAGAAATTCAATCCTTTGATTTCGACCAAAGCTTCAGTTGTCATTCTGTTCGAAAACGGACGCTATTCGACGGGATTTCGATTTTAACCTAAATCCAAATGTGCTGTTAGCACAGCCCATAATTCGACGATGCGCGAGACGCATTAAGGACCAGGATAAAATAAAGATAGCCGATATCCAGCTGCGTTCAAATCGCCGCTGTCGAGATGGAGCTTTACGTTGAATTCATAATCAGGTGCAATAGCCCCGGCTGGGTCCATCTTTTCTCCTAGATACGCGTCAGGAGTGAAAATATGGCTTGCAAGGGCCTGGTCCCGGGCATCGGTGAGCGTAAGTTCAAATGACGGAAACGCCTGGGGATAGGGAGCATGGTTGCGTACGGCGGCAATAAGCGTAACGACGCCGGAACGCTGTGTATCCGCTTGCATTTCGGATGACTCGATACTCAGCAGCGCCGCATTCTGCGGCACCGGAATAGTACATTGCAATAGCTCGCAGTATTGTTCGAGATAGGGCTTGGCACCAGGCGCGATAACAGAAAGCTCAGCACGATAAAAGTAGATGGCCTGCGCCGCCAGCACGAGCAGCAAAAACAAGCTGGCAAGGGCCCATCCAAGAGAGGTCTTGCGCCCTGGCGCCGTGTCGAAAGCATAGCGTTCCGCTGCATAATCCTCTGCTGCATAGTTCTCCGCCGCATGATTCTCCGCCGCGTAGTTCTCCGGAGAATTATGCTGCGGCGTGCTGATCGTGTCCGATGTTTGCGGTTTCGGTTCGTCCGCAGCCGGCGGTTCGTGGCTTGGCAGCTCCTGAGCTACCGCTTCTGCTATGACTCCAGGCTGTATTTCCTCGTGATCGGGAACTGGAGGCGACAGTTCTTGATCAGATAACGCTGGCGTGGGTAAATCGCCTACACCACCAGACGGGGCCTCACGAGCGCCTTCTGGCGGATCTGCATCCGCGGTCTTGGTTAAATCAACGGCTTCGGGCTCCTGCACCGTGGCCAGCGTGGAAAAGCCATTGAATACCTGTGCGCAGCGTCCACAACGCACATCGCCACCGTGCGCCTGCAAATGCAGAGGGGTGACGCGAAAAGTGGTGGCGCAGTTAGGGCAGCGGGTTACAAGCGCCATAGCCGTGGTTTTTGCAAGAAGCTCAAATTCACTTTCTCGTTCCTGTCAACAATGCCCAACCCTCCTGTTCCCCCGCGATATGCATCTTGAACCATTGCCGATAGACTTGCTTTACCTCTTCCGCTTGTTCAATGAGTATTCCGGAAAGTGCAATACGCCCGCCTTCACGGGTAGCGCGCATCAATATCGGGGCCAGCATGATCAAGGGATTAGCAAGAATATTGGCGACAACTATATCCGCCCAGCCTCCATCCCCAGAATTTTTCTGAGCCGTAAAATGATCCGTAAAAAACTTCACTTTCGTCTCGTCGCACCGATTAATCATGGCGTTTTCGCGGCTTGCGGCAATCGCCTGGGGATCGATATCGATTCCGACCACATGACTTGCCCCCAGCTTCGACGCGGCGATGGCAAGTATGCCGGAGCCGCAACCATAATCCAGAACATCTTCGCCCCCTTGCAGGTTTTCGTCAAGCCAGGTGAGGCACAGTTGGGTGGAGGGATGGCTACCTGTGCCGAAAGCCAGCCCGGGATCAAGTAGAAGGTTGACTGCAGCGGGATCGGGTATCTGATGCCAACTGGGAACGATCCATAATCGCGACGATATCTGAATCGGACCGAATTGCGATTGAGTAATCCGTACCCAATCCTGCTCTTTCACATCCGTCAGGCGGTAGCTGGGCAGGCTGGAAAGCTGAGCTGCTTGTGCCGCAGCGTTTACGATAGAAATTATATCCGCATCCGCCTCGAACAAAGCAGTAAGCTCCGACGCGGACCAGATTTTTCCGGAAAATTCGCCGGCTTCGTCGAATAAACACTGCTCTCGTTCTGTGCCGGCAGCCGCATCGTGTATATCCGCTGACAACGCGCCCAGTTCAAGCATTGCATCGCTCAAGGCTTCGGCATGTGCGCTATCAGTTTCCACGGTGACGGAAATCCAGGACATATTTACTTCCGCTAAAAAAGCTGACTTAAGCCGACTCAGCTGATTCTGATGTCACATCTTGCGTATCGGGAAACATCCTGCTTCGCGGAATATCCCGCAACGCGCAGCTCGCTGCATTCTTAGCCTGACTTGTTATAATTAGCCAGCTTTTGCTCGAGGTAATGAATAGTGGTACTGCCGTTCAGAAAAGCGGCGTCGGACAGCAGATCGAGATGCAATGGAATATTGGTACTAATGCCTTCAACCACCATTTCGGACAGTGCAATACGCATGCGGGCAATGGCCTGGTCACGATTATCACCATATGCAATAACTTTCCCGATCATCGAATCGTAATAGGGCGGAACCATGTAATTGTGGTAAATATGGGAATCGACCCGAATACCGGGGCCGCCTGGTGCGTGATACTGGGTGATGCGACCGGCGGATGGGGTGAGTTTGTAAGGGTCTTCGGCGTTGATGCGACATTCGATCGCATGCCCTCTCAGTAACACGTCGCGCTGACGAAAGGCCAGCTTTTCGCCCGCGGCAACGCGAATCTGTGCTTGCACCAAATCAATTCCGGTAATGACTTCAGTAACAGGATGTTCCACTTGTAAGCGTGTGTTCATTTCGATGAAATAGAACTCGTTTTTTTCAAACAGGAACTCAAACGTTCCCACACCACGATACCCGATACGCCGGCACGCGTCCGCGCAGCGGGAGCCCATCCTATCACGCAGCCTCGGAGGAATGCCCAGGGCGGGGGCTTCCTCAAGGATCTTCTGGTGGCGGCGCTGCATGGAACAGTCTCGTTCTCCTAAGTGGATTGCATTGCGGTGTTCGTCAACCAGAATCTGGAACTCGATATGGCGAGGATTTTCCAGATATTTTTCCGCGTAAACCGTCGGGTTTCCGAATGCTGCCTGAGCTTCGTTCCGAGTGATTATAACCGCGTTCGACAAGGCCGCTTCGGTGTGCACGACACGCATTCCACGTCCGCCGCCGCCGGCTGAAGCCTTAATAATGACAGGGTAGCCAATGGTACGGACAACTGCTCTGATCTCTTCGGGGGATTCTGGCAGCGCGCCGTTAGAGCCAGGAACGCAGGGGACGCCGGCTTTTTTCATGGTATTTTTGGCGCTGACCTTGTCGCCCATCATTCGAATCGTATCAGGGCGAGGTCCAATAAAGACAAAGCCGCTTTTTTCCACACGCTCGGCAAAATCAGCATTCTCCGAAAGGAAACCATATCCCGGATGGATAGCTTCCGCATCGGTTACTTCCGCTGCGCTGATGATAGCGGGAATATTGAGATAACTTTGAGCCGATGGCGCCGGCCCGATGCACACGGACTCGTCGGCGAGTTTCACATATTTGGCGTTGGCATCTGCCTCTGAATGCACTGCCACGGTTTTGATGCCCATCTCGCGGCAGGCTCGCTGAATACGCAATGCGATCTCGCCACGGTTGGCTATTAGAATTTTTTCAAACATGGCTACCGAAATATCTCTCTTGAACTACGGAGGTGCTGGCGAACCTTCCTGTCCATGCCGAAGAAAGTGCCGCTGTAAATCATTCAATCACGAATAATGGCTCGCCGTACTCTACTGGCTGACCGTTTTCCACCAGGACGGCCTTGATAACGCCGTTCTTATCCGACTCAATCTCGTTGAGCAACTTCATTGCTTCAATGATGCATAGCGTATCACCGACTTTTACCGCCTGCCCCACCTCGACAAATGGATTCGCCCCAGGGGTGGACGTACGATAGAACGTCCCCACCATCGGCGACTTCAAGACGTGGCCTTCCGGCAATACCTCGGCTACCCCGTTAACCGGAGTGTCTGCCACAGTTGCGGGGGGGGCAGCCGGCGCGAGAGGCTGCAAGGCTGGCGTTGCGGTGACGTAAGTCTGCGTGGAGGATGCAGACTTGCTGATGCGAACCTTTTCCTCACCTTCGGTAATCTCCAGTTCGGCGATTCCTGATTCTTCGACCAACTCAATCAGTTTCTTTAACTTTCTTAGATCCATAATAGACCTCCCGAACAACGCTGTTCTAGAGCGTTTCCTCTCCAAATATTCTGCGTAATTGATGCGTGAATTTGTCTGCCTGCTTGGGCCGAGGGCTACCTAGGTTTCAGGGCAAATTTCAGGGCTAATTCATACCCTTTGGCCCCCAAGCCACTTATCACGCCAACCGCAAGCTCAGAAAAATACGATTCCTTGCGGAATGATTCACGGGCAAAGATGTTCGATAGATGAACCTCAATGAACGGTAAACCGGTGGCAGCGAGTGCATCGCGCAAGGCAACGCTGGTATGGGTATAAGCCGCCGGATTTATGATAATAAAATCAATTCCCCTGCCGGTGGCCTCCTGAATACGGTCTATCAGTTCGCCTTCCGCGTTACTTTGAAAAGTGGTCAATCTAATGCCGGTCTCCTTAGCTAACAGCGATAAACTTCCGTTAATTTCATCTAATGTCGTTGAACCATAGACTTCTGGCTCGCGCTTTCCCAAAAGGTTAAGATTGGGGCCGTGAAGAACTAAAACATTTCTTGCAGGGGATAGGTCGGCGGTCATCCGGTAAGTGTGCCGCAACCACTGTTAAAAGTCCAGATGTTAAAGGATAATGAGCGAAAATAGAGGAAAATGCCTATAATTGAAGTGCTATTTTAGAACAGCTTGGAAAAATTCGAATTTCCCCAGTCGAGGTATAGGGTTAGTGCTTCGCTAAGCCCTTTCATGATGCTTCCTTTCTACCTTCTCAATATTAAAACGTAATAAAACACGTCTGGGAAAAGCGAAAAAAAGCTTCGCTTTCGTAAAGTTGCAACTCGTCAGTGCGCTCTCGGGATCCTGTTCGCCTAGCGCGCAGCGCCACTAGAGTTTTCCTGTGTTGGCAGATCGGATCTTGCATGTTGTTCAATTTGCCCACTGTTTCTTAAACCTCTATAATCGCAAGTTCAATCCTCGCTGTTGTAGCTCAGCTCGCTGTTGTAGCTCAGTTGGTAGAGCAACTGATTCGTAATCAGTAGGTCGGAGGTTCGACTCCTCTCAACAGCACCAAGTAGTTTCAACTGGATAACAGATATCCCCTCTCTTTTCTTTTCCGGGCTAACGCACGGGTAACTTTGCGAGCCGCTTAAACAGGGAAAACGACCTTAATCTATCGAACTAGCTCTTATCGAACGCGGCTTGTCGGCAGGGCACACTCATTTAGGAACCCCAATGCCAGGCCCGTCCATAGGAATATTTAAACTAAATGCTTTCTTCTCCCCTAAGGAGACAGAGGGGAGCGGGGTATTTCTTAAGCTTGCGTTAACTCCCGCCCCCATAAATCGTTGCCATCCTCCTTTTGCCTTCTCAAATTTGGCAAAAATTTTTTATGCACTCCTCACCTAAACGAGTTAGTCGCCCCGTTCATCAGGATGTCGAAATATAAGACGAATGTCGGTGTTTGAGTCTTCCGCCAATTCGCAAGAGACTGTAATTAAATGGGTTGGAAGAAGTGGCTCGCTTCTTGCTTGTGAACTTTGATATGAGTACGCGTAACGACCTTGCATCGGGAATATAATAACCGGGTTTTATACTTTCAAAGCGGGTCACTTGAAGCAATGAGTAATGGCCACCATACACTTCCCTTTATTTTTGCGTTGATTCCCTACATCTTCGCTACGTGGGTTTACAGTGAACTAGTAAACGGAGATACAGAAATGTTCTTCACAGCGCTTGGTGTCTTACTTGCGGTAAGACTATTTTTTAGCATCAGTGAAACCCTCGGGAGCGTTCTGACTTGGAGGCTTTACGGCAAAAAGCTCATGGTTCAAAAGATAGTGCGAATGTTCCGCGCGAACCACTTCCCGATGCGCGAGTATAAGCATGAGAATATAAGCAACTACTTGTCAAGAATAAGGGAAGATGACGAAACCTCTTTATCGCTAAAAACTGCGTCCGAGCAATTGCAATTCGTGTTTCTAACATATGAGGATCTTGGAGTATTAGCGGGTGCACGGGTTTATTCAGCGGCTGAAGACGCGTTGGATGCCTACTCCCCAAATGATAACGGTAGGAAGTAATACTCTGCCGTACATACCTCAACAGGGCCGGCTAAGTTCACCATGCGAGCAGATCGGGCAGATCGGTGTGCCAGACCTCCGCGCAGGAGGCGTGACTGAAGCCCTTGGGGTTTATCGCCCTGGCCCTGCGCGATGCAAAGGTCGGCAAGGCATGGACTGGGGCCTGACTCAAAGTTAAGCCATCTTCGTTAAGCCATCTTCGATAGCGACTTCTACTCGCCTCCAAGAGGAGGAAGTATTGCTGACGAGTCTGGTCAGCAAGGCACTATCGCCATCGGCTCCAGCCGTTGATGAAGTTTGTTCATCCGGCAGTGGCGCAATGTTTCTTCTGCCTGGCCGCGTCCGGTAAGCGCTTTTCCTCTCGGAAAGGCATCGTCACTCCGGCCATCCAATTCGTCAAAAAAGCAGAAATACACGAAATTGACGAGTCAGTAGTTTTACACACCGTCATGCTCTCTTGTTGGCTACGGCAGGACAATCAATGCTTAGCCAGATAGCGAAATTCCCTGCGTTAGGCGCCCACAGCTCGTATTGACGCGAAGTTTGCCTGCCATTGCATATTGCGGAGCTTGGGGTGTCGCGTAGTGAACGAGCGGAAGATACGCCTTGCTTAAGGCGGAGTATCATAATTTGTTGCAATAGGTGGTCAACTCCACCCAGTAACATGAGAAACTAATGATGCTTCCGAATGTTGGAGCTCGGCGATACGAACGGCTTTCTGCTACGCCCAGACTGGACAGTGCAAGGCTATAACATGTTTAGTACTATGTGCATGCCGTGGAAAGCTCACTATATATTGTATTGTGCTTATATTTCTATGCGTTCCATTTTTATTGGATCGTGGTCCAATCTCCCGAAATATACAACAACATAGCTATAT
>JALYOY010000178.1 GCA_030856655.1 Pseudomonadota bacterium
TTTCAGGCTGTCGCGCAATCCTGATAAATCCCTGGGACGAGCGGATGCTAACGCGATACGGGCGGTAATGCGCTCAATGTCAGCCACGCGCCCCAGACATTCACGCGCCGGTACGTGCGGCTCCAACCCCGCTTCTCCGATTAGGCAGGATACGCCATCAAGCCGCTTCTGAATTATGGCGCGGTCGCGCAGCGGATGATGCAGCCAGTGTCGCAGCAAACGGCTACCCATGTTGGTCGAACATGTGTCGAGTAGTGATAGCAACGTGGGCGACGCTTCACCCAGTATGGTCTCGGAAATTTCCAGATTGCGGCGGGTTGCGGCATCCATGCGTACATAAGCGCTGTCCCGCTCCACGCGTAGCGCTTTAATATGAACGATACCCGTGCCCTGCGTGAGGCGGACGTATTCCAGCAGCGCACCTGCTGCGCCAAGCGACGGATACAAACCGTCGCAGCCGAAACCGGACAGATTGCGGGTTTCAAATTGCCGGCAGAGAATGTGAATAGCGGCATGGACATCGAACTGCCATACCGGTAAACGCTTAAGGGAGAGCTTTTTGTGTGTGCCCCCACCAGTGAGCCCGGGAAGGGTATCCAACGATTCCGGCAAAAGAATTTCAGCAGGCTTGAGGCGTTCGAGTTCGCTCGCAAGATTATCAGGTGAAGTCTCCATCACGCAGAATCGTCCTGCCGCCAGATTGAGCCATGCCAATCCCAGCGTTGATTCATGCACGAACAAGGCAAGCAAAACGCTTTCGCGCTTTTCTTCGAGCAACGCCGCATCGGTCAGCGTCCCTGGCGTAATAATGCGCATGACCTGACGCTCTACGGGACCCTTGCCAGTGGCGGAGTCGCCGATCTGTTCGCAGATGGCAACCGATTCGCCGAGCCCGATGAGTTTTGCCAGATACTGTTCGGCGGAATGATAAGGCACGCCTGCCATCTTGATCGGCTCTCCTGCGGACGTGCCGCGCCGCGTTAAGGTAATATCAAGCAGCTTGGCTGCTTTTTCCGCATCGTCAAAGAATAGTTCGTAGAAATCGCCCATGCGATAAAACATCAGCATGTCAGGATGCTGCGCCTTGATGCGCAGGTACTGCTGCATCATGGGGGTATGATTTTTATACAAGAAGCTTCCTTCTGACCGCATAGTTGTCCACGGTCTGGCGGCGATCTCCGGTGATACCCATTATGTTTTTTTACCGGGCCAGGGATACCGATACTGTGGCAGGCAGCTGATTTTCGCGAAAGATACTTGTGGCCGAAGCACTATGATTCCGACGGGTTAATAGTCTGTTGCCGCCTCCAGAATTCTGGAATGTCCTGATGATAGCGGCGCATCACCAGGTTTGCCACCAGCCCGCTCCATCCGGTTTGATGGGAAGCCCCAAGGCCCTGACCGGTTTCGCCGTGAAAATATTCATGGAATAGCAGCAGGTCGCGCCAGTGCGGGTCGGCCTGATGCGGGCTGTCTACAGGAAAGGCTGGAATCAGGTCGGATTCATCCCGGCGAAAAATATCCGCGAGGCGCTCGGCCAGCAGCGTGGCGGCGTATTTAAGGTTAATCTCGTAGCCGTTCAGGCAAGGCGCCGGAAAAGTAAAGGCATCTCCCAGGTAGCGATGCATTTTTTCAATAGCCTGAACCAGCAAATAATTCGTTGGCATCCATACCGGCCCCCGCCAGTTGGAATTGCCGCCGAACAGTGACGAGTCGGATTCTCCCGGTACATATCGGATGAAGGCGCTGCCAGTTCCGGGAATATGCTCTCGATTTTTGTTTGTGGCGTGGTGCTTGGAGACGCTTCGCACTCCGCGGGGGGACAAGAATTCTTCTTCATCAAAAATTCGCGGCAGCATTTTCACCAGCATGGGCGCGGTCACCAGCGACAACAAATGCTCGCCACGCTCATTGGTATGCACCGGGCATGCACAAATGACGCTTCCATCAAACATCCCGCCCTTGTGTTCCTGGAGCAGCGCGTTAAAGCGCGGGCAGTTCGCGAGCAATCGCGCATCCACCACCTCGCAGGCAAACAGGGGAATAATGCCAACCCAGGAATAAACATCGATACGGTTTTCCGTGCCGTCCGGGTTGACCATGAGATCCTTGAAGAAGCCATCCCCGCTGTCCCAAAGCGAGGCTCCCGCACCGGTGTGGCCGGCAATGGCGTTTCCAATCGCCAGGAATTGGTCGTAGCACTGGATAGCAATGTCTTCATAGGCCGAGTCTTCAACGGCGATTTCGAGTGCAATGACGGTGAGTTGCAGGGAAAACATCGCCATCCAGCCAGTAGCGTCGGCCTGCTTCAGCGAATAACCGGGCGGCAACGGCTGCGAGCGGTCGTATACCGAGATGTTGTCGAGCCCGAGAAAACCGCCTTCGAACACGTTCGTGCCGGTGGAATCCTTGAGGTTGATCCACCAGGTGTGATTAAGCAACAACTTGTGCAGCACGCGTTTGAGAAAAGCGGTATCGCCCTTTCCGCGTTGCACGCGCTCCGCGCGGAAGACCTTGAGGGCGCCCATCGCCTGCACGGGTGGATTCACATCGCCAAAGGCCCACTCACAGGCGGGAATCTGGCCATTGGGATGCAGATAGTTTTCATGCAGCAGCAGCTCGATTTGATCCTTGGCGAAATCCACGTCGATGAGTGCGAGCGCCGCACAGTGGAAAGCCAGATCCCAGGCAGCGAACCAGGGAAATTCCCAGGCGTCCGGCATTGAAATCACATGGCTCGCCTTGAGATGGCGCCAATTGTGGTTGCGGCCATGTTTCCTTGATGGCGGTGGAGGCACCTGGTCGCCCTTCAGCCAAGCGGACACATCATAGTGAAAGAATTGCTTATTCCATATCATACCCGCCAGTGCCTGGCGCAGGATACGCTGATCCTCCGCCGTAGCCTCCGGTAGCAGTCCCGAAAAAAAAGCATCGGCTTCCGAGAGGCGCTGGGAAAAGACCTGTTCGTGATGGATGAATGGCTGAGCCCGAGGCATGGCCGACAAAACCAGTTCAATCGCGCCGGTCTGCCCCGGCGCAACGGTGAGTTGGTGAATAGC
>JALYOY010000180.1 GCA_030856655.1 Pseudomonadota bacterium
CCCAGCGATCTGGCGAATTCAGCATCCACTTCCGGCAGCTTGGATGCTTCGACTCCGTTGAGCCTTACTTCAAATGTAGCAGTTTTCCCGGCAACCTCCTTGCCATGATAATCCGCGGGAAAGGTGACTTGAAACGTTTTGCTCTGGCTGGCGTTCATACCGACAAGCGGGTCTTCAAAATCCTTGAGGAGCCTGCCTTCGCCGAGTACCAAGGTAAAGCCCTCGGCTTTGCCGCCAGGGAACTCTACCCCATCAATGACGCCACGATAATCGATATTAACTCGATCGCCTGGCAGGGCGGGCCGCCCCACCGGTTCGTACTGAACTCGCTGCTTGCGCAGAACCTCCAGAGTTTTATCCACGTCGCCGACCGTCACATCGATCAGAGGATGTTCGATATGAATTCCGCTTAAATCACCCAGAATCACATCCGGGTAGACCTCAAATGTTGCGCTGAATTCAAATTCGGAGGCATTCTCTGGCTTAAGCTTCGGTTCAAACCGTGGATAACCCGCAACTTTAAGCTTCTTTTCGCGCACAGCTTCACTGAAATTCTTCTGCAGCACGTCGCCCATCACTTCTTGGCGCACCTGTGCCCCGTATTGCTGCATTACGATTTTTAGCGGCACCTTGCCTGGTCGAAAACCGTGTATTTTTGCGGTGCGCGCCAAACGCTTCAGGCGGCTTTCAACTTCCGTCTCGATGTTTTTTTGAGGAACCGAAACATTAAGGCGACGCTCTAGCGCACCAAGGTCTTCAACATTCGATTGCATTACATTTCCTGACTGATTGATAACATTGACGCAGCGTTACAACGACCAAAGGGAACTCGTCAAAGCGCAACATCGATTAAACGCTGCTTACAGCTCCTTGGTGCGAAAGGGGGGACTCGAACCCCCACACCTTTCGGCGCCAGAACCTAAATCTGGTGCGTCTACCAATTCCGCCACTTTCGCCCGCCGCTGGTTGTCGCTGCATCGGATCAATTATACCTATTTCTCCCAACCGCGGGCAGCCCTAGCAAAATACCGTCTCGCCACGGACTGCTTTACTGTCCGGACCCATCAGGTATAGATAACTGGGCATCAGATCCAGTGGCTGGCGCAAGTCGTGCTTGACCTCGCCAGGGTGAGTCCTGGTTCGTTGCGGCGTATGCACGGGCCCGGGGATTAATACATTGATGCGCAGGTTCGGAAGCATTTCCCATTCCTGGGCCTGAATTTTTACCAATGCCTCTGCTGCTGCCTTGGCCACCCCAAACCCTCCCCAATATGCGGCGGGCTCATGGCCGTGCACATCCGAAGTCATAATGACGCTAGCATCCGGCGAAACTTTCAGCAACGGCAAACAGGCCCGCGTTAACCCAAACGGCGCAACCAAATTAACACGTAGCAGCGCTAGCCATTGCTCCAGAGTCTGGTTTTCTAATGGAGTCAGACTGAATATCAACGCCGCGTTGTGCAAAATGCCATCCAATCTACCCAATTGCAGTTTGATAGCCTGGGCGATCGACTCAAAATCCTTGTCGCCGGCTTTTTCCAGATCAAGCGGAAAAATTGCTGGCTGTATTCCGCCTCTCTTCTCGATTTCATCGTATACGCTTTCCAGTTTCTCAACTCTGCGGCCATGCAAAATCACAGTGGCACCGTGAGCGGCGTATGTCAGCGCCGCAATGCGGCCGATGCCTTGTCCCGCGCCGGTAACGAGAATCACGCGATTCTTGAGCAAATCCGAGGACGCACGGTAATTTTTTAAATTATTCATCGGCGATGGCAAGGCATGACTCATCACTCATACCTGGGTTTGTGGCATGCGGAAGCGCTGACTCGCGGGGTTTACCCCCTGATCCACGTCGTCCATGCTATCCACAATTTGCGCATCGGCGTGAGACTTACGCGCTGCCGCATAATATGGCTCCCGTCACCCTTGATCTCCTTTAGCAGGGCCTGATAAATCGCCGCCATAACGATACCGGGCCGCTGGTTCTTGCGGTCCTCCGCCGGCAGCGCCGCGAAGGCCCGAGCATAATAGCTTTCCGCCCGTTCAATCTGGAATTCTGTCAGCCGCCTGAAGCTGTCGGTTTCGCGCGCATGGAGAATGTCCTCGCTGGATACTTGAAAGCGGGCAAGCTCGTCCTGGGGCAGATAAATGCGGTCACGACGCGCATCCTCTCCGACGTCGCGTATGATGTTGGTGAGCTGGAATGCGAGACCCAGATCTTGCGCATATTTCAGGGTGTCTGGATTACGGTAGCCAAAAATCTCCGCGGAACATAATCCTACCACGCTCGCCACGTTATGGCAGTAGAGCCTCAAGGTGTCGAAATCGGCATAGCGATTATAGTTAAGGTCCATCTCCATGCCATCTATAATTTCATTCAGTCGCTCAGCAGTGAGGTTAAATGATTTCGATACGTTAACCAGAGCTTTTGCCACCGGATGGCTGGGTCCATTTCCCTGATCAACATTGAATATGGCAGCAACTTCCCGCCGCCACCATATTAACTTCGCTCGCGCCACCGACGCATCGGTGCATTCGTCCACCACATCGTCCACCTCGCGGCAGAAAGCATATAGGGCGGTAATGGCACGGCGCTTTTCCAATGGCAGATAAAGAAAACTGTAATAGAAGCTGGAACCGCTCTGAATCACCTTTTCCTGACAATACTGGTCTGGGGTCATAATAAATGATGTGGAAAAAACATTTGACC
>JALYOY010000218.1 GCA_030856655.1 Pseudomonadota bacterium
GCTCACATCAGCGGCGGCCAGCGCCGGCGCATCGTTAATGCCATCGCCCGCCATGCCAATGAATTTACCGCTCACTTTCATTTTTTTGACTTCCGTGGCCTTGTCTTGGGGCAGTACCTCGGCGCGATAAGTGGTAATGCCTGCCTGCTTGGCGATGGCGGCAGCGGTAGTTGGGTTATCGCCAGTCAACATGATCACTTCGATACCCATTGCCTGCAGCCGCTCTACCGCCTGCGCGGACGTGCGCCGTAGCTGATCGGCAATGGCGAGATAGCCGAGAACTTCAGAAATACCGTTAGACAGAACGGCCACACCTATGACCGTTTTGCCTTTAGATTGGAGGACAGCAATTGAGTTGTCATCAACCGGAGCGCCATGTTCCCGCAGAAATTTGGGGGAACCGAGAATATATTCAGAACCATCGAGGCGGGCGGTGATTCCACTGCCAGTGACAGCAGTAAAATCATTTATGGATTGGGGCTGGATATTCATAACGGCCGCGCGCTCCATGACGGCTTTTGCGAGAGGATGCTCCGAACCCTGCTCCAATGTAACCGCCACCTGCATTAACTCATGCTCTGTGACAGATTTTGCGGGAACAATATCCGTGACCGCTGGTCTGCCTTCTGTAAGCGTGCCGGTTTTGTCCACGATCAGAACCTGAATTTTTTCCGCGTACTCCAGTGCAGCGGCATTTCTGACCAGCACGCCGGCTTGGGCGCCCCGTCCCGCCCCGACCATGATCGCAGTTGGCGTAGCCAGTCCCAATGCACAGGGGCAGGCGATGACCAGCACCGCCACGGCGTTGATGAGAGCCGGGACAAAATCGCCTGCCACCCACCATGTAAATGTCAAGGTCAGTACACTGATGATGACCACCACCGGCACGAATATTCCCGAGATAGTATCGGCCATCCGCTGGATCGGCGCCTTGGAGCCCTGCGCTTCTTCCACCAGACGGATAATGGCCGCAAGCTGGGTATGGGCGCCAACGCTGGTGGCGCGGCATTTGAGCAGGCCTTGCTGGTTCATGGTGGCGGCATAGACTTTCGCCCCTGCCTGTTTCGCGACCGGTAGGCTCTCCCCGGTTAGCATCGCCTCATTCACACTGGAGGTGCCTTCGATGACGACGCCGTCCACTGGCATATTTTCACCCGGACGCACGATAAAAGTATCATCCATTTCAAGAGTACGGGCTTCCACTTCCACGACCTCGCCGTCACGCTCTACCCGTGCCGTTTTAGGTTGCAGCCTGATGAGTGCCTCAATAGCCGCTGAAGTTTTACCCTTGGCGCGAGCTTCCATCAGCTTGCCCAACAGTACCAGCGTGATGATGGCCGCGCTGGCTTCGAAATAGACATGCTGATCCAGCGCCAGCAGTGTTACCACCGTGCTGAAAAAATATGCCATGCTGGTGCCCAGCGCCACCAGCACGTCCATGTTGGCGCCGCCGCCGCGCAGCGCATGCCATGCAGCAATATAAAAACGCTTGCCAACCCAGAACTGTACCGGCGTTGCCAGTACCCATTGCAGCCAGCGCGGCAAAAGTTCTGCATGATCACCCCACAGCATGGGACCCATCTGCAACATCAGCGGCAGGGTGAGAGCGACGGAAATCCAGAACGTGCGAAGCTCCGCACGGTATGCGGCAAGTTTCCGCGCCTTCTCTTCGGCTCGGCGGGCATCGCTGATTTCACTTGCGTCATAGCCGGCCTTGACAATAGCAGCGATCAAATCATCCACCGTTTCTGCAGCGGGGTTGAAGCTGATGTGAGCGATCTCCGTGGCCAGGTTGACCGAAGCGGTGACGCCGGGAAGTTTGTTCAGCGTTTTCTCGATACGGCCGCTACATGTGGCGCAGGTCATTCCGCTGATGCGCAGTTGGACCGATTGGGGAACGACGTGAAACCCGGCTTTCTCGATCGAGCGGATCAGGTCTTCAGGTAGAGTGGCGGTGTTGTCGAACTCCACGCGCGCTTTTTCATTGGCAAAGTTCACCGCCGCATGAACACCAGGCAGTTTATTGAGGTTTTTTTCGATCCGCGCCGCACAGGCCGAACAAGTCATACCCTCAATGGGAAGTTCGATGTGCTTGAGCGTAAGGGAAGGCATAGGTTTCTCCTGGGTAATGGCATTACTTTATACCCTGGTAGGGTATATGTCAATACCTCAGCAGAGTAGCCGTCAGCGTTCGAAACCTATAAAATCCGCCATGAGATCACTTGCCTTATGGTCGACAATGATTTAGATCAATCTGACGCGCAAAAGCTAGCGTCGTTTTCAGTCTTCCCGGCGCAATTGCGGAAACAGAATGACATCACGAATGCTTGGGCTATCGGTGAGCAGCATTACCAGCCGGTCGATACCGATACCTTCTCCGGCGGTGGGGGGCAGGCCATATTCCAGGGCTCGTATATAATCGGCGTCGTAGTGCATCGCCTCGGAATCGCCTGCTTCCTTGGCATTGGCTTGTTCCAGGAAACGTGCTGCCTGATCTTCCGAATCGTTCAATTCCGAAAAGCCGTTGGCGATTTCGCGTCCGGCGATGTAGAGCTCGAAACGGTCGGTTATCGCAGGATTGACGTCATTGCGTCGTGCAAGCGGCGAGACTTCCGCCGGGTAATCGATGATGAAAGTCGGTTCAAACAGTAGATGCTCGGTCGTTGCGTCAAACAGTGAAAGCTGTAGCCCGCCAACACCGTCTTCCGGCCTGAAAGCAATGTCTTTTAACGCCATCACTGCGACCAGCGAGTCTCGATGGTTAAGCAGCTCATTGGTATATTCCGGATGAAATTTCTGAATGGCCTGGGTGATGGTAAGCCGTTCAAATGACTGTGCGAGATCAAATTCCCGTCCCTGGTAGATGACCTCGGTGGTGCCTAAAACTTTTGCCGCTACTTCCCGCAGCATGGTTTCAGTGAAGTTCATCAAATAGGTGTGGTCCTGATAAGCTTCGTAAAATTCCAGCATGGTGAATTCTGGGTTGTGCCGGGTGGAAATGCCCTCATTACGAAAATTTCGGTTGATTTCAAACACTTTTTCCATTCCGCCCACGACCAGTCGCTTCAAGTAAAGCTCCGGCGCGATACG
>JALYOY010000256.1 GCA_030856655.1 Pseudomonadota bacterium
GCAAAGGCTCGCGCCCGGCAAGGTGTGCGCAAATCTGCAATAACGATGTGGCGGGATAGACAGATGCTTCCCTGACTAACGCGGCTTCGGCGGCATTTTGTTGTGGCAGCACGAAACTGCGGCCCGAGCGCGATGCGCCGTAAGTCATCGCCAACGCTCCACGTATCGCTCGCAATTCTCCAGTCAGGGCAAGTTCGCCTGCCCATTCGTATTGGTCAAGTTTGTCCGAGGGAACTTGACCGGTCGCTGCGATTATTCCCAACGCAATTGGAAGATCGAAGCGCCCACTTTCCTTAGGTAAATCGGCAGGGGCAAGGTTGACAGTGATACGCCGAGCGGGAAATTCAAATTGCGCGTTTTGCAGCGCCGCCCGTACCCGGTCTTTGCTTTCCTTCACTTCCGCTTCCGGCAGCCCGACGATGGTGAAACTGGGCAGGCCATTGGCGATATGAACTTCCACCGTGACAAGCGGAGACTCCATGCCGGTAAGAGCGCGGCTATAAAGAATAGCTAGCGGCAAGTAAATTCTCAGCCAGGGATCAACAGGATCAACATGAATAGATGCGGACAGAGCCGGTAGTTTTTGCCCAGTAAAAGGGCATCGAAGATTATCCGCGAATGTCCGCCTTACTCCGTTTCCGATAGATCATCCAACGTCTCCGGCGGCACATCCAAGGTCTCGGATGGCACTTCTAATTCGTCTGTTTTTATGGCAGTTTCCAATTCCGTGACCCTCGCTTCCAATCCAGTCAATTTCTCGCGTGTGCGCTTCAATACCTCCTGCTGCACCTCGAACTCTTCGCGCGTCACTAAATCTAGCCGGGTGAAGAGTCCCGCCAGCATAATTCGCATATTCTTCTCGACGTCCTTAACTGGACTCTGCGCCAGCAATTCGTTGACCTTGGTCACGATTTCGTCCAATACCTTTTGATTAAGCATGACTCCTCCCATGATTTCTTCTCCGCCATCCAAGCGGATGAGGAGTGGTGCGTACATGATAAAATCTCATACTTCGGACAATTAGGCAATCAGCGGCATGCTATGGAACGTTTGCACCTTCTGGAAAACTGGGTCATGGTGCAATTCCGATAGGGCTTCACATTGATATAATGTCAACCACAGTACCCCCAAACCCCTTACGGCTGCTACTAAGGGTATATTGAGCGAGTGAATAAAGAACGCGTCGACCATTGATGATTATGGAACATATGGAACGTTTGCAGCTTCTGAAGGCCTGGATTCAAACACAGTTTCGCGACAGGCACTTTTCGTTGTCGCCCGCTTCCGCCGACGCGAGTTTCCGCCGTTATTTTCGCGTGACCTTTAGCGAGGGAAGCGAAGAGACCTTTATCGTGATGGATGCGCCGCCGCAGCAGGAAGATTGCTCGCTATTCCTGCACGTAGCCAGGTTATTTACCGCGGCAGACGTGCATGTGCCAGCCATACTGGCGCAGGATCTGGCGCAGGGTTTCCTGCTGCTTTCCGATCTCGGAAGCATTACCTACCTTCATGCGTTAAATGAAGATCTCGACAGCGCAGATCGGCTATATGGCGATGCAGTGGCCGCGCTTCTCAAAATTCAATTGGCGAGCCGCGCCGGCGTATTGCCGGATTACGACGAGGCATTGCTATCGAGGGAGTTGAGTCTGTTCCCGGACTGGTACCTGGCCAGGCACTTGCAAGTAGTGCCGGATGCAAAACTGAAAGCAGAGATTGACGAGGTTTTCAAACAGATCGTACAAAACAATCTTGCTCAACCCAGGGTGTTCGTGCACCGGGACTACCATTCGCGTAATCTTATGGTTACGACTCCAAATCCCGGAATTGTCGATTTTCAGGATGCGGTTTATGGGCCTATCACCTACGATCTGGTGTCGCTGTTCAAGGACGCTTATATCCAGTGGGATGAGGAACGTGTATTGGATTGGATAATACGCTATTGGGAAAAAGCACGAAAACTCGGGTTACCCGTGGCTGCAGATTTCGCCGACTTTTACCGCGATTTTGAATGGATGGGTGTACAGCGCCAGATCAAGGTATTGGGAATATTTGCGCGTCTGTCTCACCGCGACGGAAAAGATGGTTATGTCAGGGATATGCCGGTGGTAATGGAATACTTGCGCAAGGCCTGCGGCCGCTATCGCGAACTTAATCCTCTGCTGACGCTGCTGGACGCGCTGGAAAACAAGTCGGAAGCAAAAATTGGCTACACCTTCTAAAGTGGCGCCATTCAAGGCTATGATACTGGCTGCTGGACGCGGCGAGCGCATGCGACCCTTGACTGATGCGTTACCCAAGCCTCTGCTACGCGCGGGTGGCAAGTCGCTGATTGAATACCATCTGGAGAACCTTGCGCACGCGGGCTTCCGCGAGGTTGTCATCAACTACGCGCATCTAGGAGAGATGATCGAGGCTGCGTTGGGCAATGGTGAACGTTACGGTGTCGACATTCGTTATTCGCGTGAGCCGGTAGCACTGGAAACCGCTGGCGGCATCGCCCAGGCGCTACCTCTTTTAAAAGATGGGTCGAGAAATAATTGTGAGATGCAGCCGTTTCTGGCAGTTAATGCCGACATTTATTGCAAAATCAATTTTTCCTCTCTGCTGCCTGTGCTGCGGCACATGCAAACTCATCCAGATGAGGAGCTTGCGCATCTGGTGCTGGTGGATAACCCCGACCATCATCCCGGGGGAGATTTTGCTCTCGATTCCAGAAAAATAGCCCTCTCTGGAAAAAATAGCCTTACTTTCAGCGGGATCGGCGTCTATCAGCCGAGGTTGTTTGAAGATGTTTTGCCTGGTTCGGTGGCAAAGCTCGCGCCCCTGCTGCGCCAGACGATTGCAGCAGGAAAAATTGGCGGTGAACATTATCGGGGAGCATGGATGGATGTGGGCACGCCGGAGCGCCTGCGGCGGCTCGATCTTCAACTCAGTACCCTTAATACCGCTGGGGCGCATACAGTGGCAGTATCTGGCCACGGTTAGCGGATATTTCCCTCGCACTATACTTGCTTTGCTTTATCCCGCAAATACTGTAAAAATCTTCATGCGTGATCCTAAATCCGGTAGTTGACCGCTCATTTTCACTTATTTTTAAAGGGGGCGCTATGATCCATAATAACTTTTTGCGCCACTTGATCTTTACTTGCATGGTGAACTCGCTACAACTGCCGGATTTAGGATGATCCCAATTGAATCCTTCAGTGAACGGCGCCGGTATTTCGCATCTCGAATGCAAAGAGGTATTGCCATCATTCCGACTGCACCGGAACAGGTGCGAAATCGAGATGCCTATTATCCCTATCGCTTCGACAGCTATTTTTATTACCTGTCGGGTTTCGGTGAACCAGGCGCGGTACTGGTGATTGTGGCAGGAGCCGCAGGGGGCGTATCAAAGCACATCCTGTTCTGCCGCGACAAAGACTTGGAGCGAGAGATCTGGGAAGGCTTTCGTTATGGCCCAGAGGCTGCGCGGGGAGCATTCGGCTTCGATGAGACCTACTCCATTTTCAAGCTGGACGAAATAATGCCTGAGTTGATGGCAGGCCAACCGGCTGTGTACTGTGCGTTAGGACATGACACGGAATGGGATACGCGTGTGACTGGTTGGATCAACCAGATCCGCCAGCAGGCGCGTAACGGAGTCACCGCGCCTGCCAGTATTTATGACATCCGGCTTCTGCTGGATGAAATGCGCCTATTCAAAAGCGCGGAAGAGCTTCAAGTCATGCGCCGTGCGGCAGAGATTTCCAGTGGCGCCCATCGGCGTGCAATGCGGAAAGCCCGGCCTGGCATGAATGAATATGAAGTGGAGGCTGAACTGCTGCACGAGTTCCGCCGCCATGGCGCGCAAGCGCCTGCCTATACGTCCATCGTCGCAGGTGGCGCTAATGCCTGTGTACTTCATTATGTTGATAACAATGCCAGCCTGAAGGACGGCGATCTGTTATTGATCGATGCAGGCTGTGAATTGGACGGCTACGCGGCCGATATTACGCGCACATTTCCGGTAAATGGAATATTCAGTCCGGTTCAAAGGGACTTGTATCAATTAGTGTTGTCCTCACAGGCGGCGGCAATAAACGCGGTATGGCCGGGTAATCCCTGGAATGCGCCACATGAAGCGGCATTGCACGTGCTGGCCCAAGGTTTTATTGATCTCGGACTGTGCCACGGTAGTGTAGATGAGGTCATTCAATCGAAAGACTACAAGCGTTTTTTTATGCACCGCACCGGTCATTGTCTGGGATTGGATGTACA
>JALYOY010000297.1 GCA_030856655.1 Pseudomonadota bacterium
GCATTGGTGATTGCATAAATCGATGGGAGATCGAGTGCGCGCAATACTAGCGCATTTGCTGGCAACATCGGTTCGACCCCGATATTGTCAATAAATTGCCACGACAATTTTTGATTTTCATAAGGGTGTGGCTCGCCATGCCATTCCATAACTCGATAAAAGCATAGGCGCACAGTAGCGTGGGGATAGGTAAACACGCGGGTAATCCAGGGATAGGCATGTTCGACATATATACCGAGTTCTTCCAGCAATTCGCGCCGGAGCGCTTGTAACAGTGGTTCACCGTGTTTCACCTTGCCGCCGGGAAACTCCCAGTAACCGGCATAAGGTTTGCCTTCGGGTCTGCGTGCAAGAAGCAAGCTACCATCAGCCCGGATGATAACCGCGGCGACCACCTCAACGATATCAGGTGAATGAAATGCGTCGGAAGGGATCTCTTATTGCTCCCCGCCGGAATCTGTTCTCTGTTTCCCCGTCCAATCCCGCGCAAACTGCCACGCGACGCGGCCACTTCGGGACCCGCGTTCCAGCGCCCATTGCAGGGCCGCCTTGCGTACCGGGAGAACCATTTCCTCGCCGCCGAAATGGATGAGCCATCGGCTAACGATATCCAGGTACTGAGCTTGATCGAAGGGGTAGAACGATAGCCATAGACCGAAACGTTCCGATAACGAAATTTTTTCCTCGACGGACTCACTCGGATGGATTTCTTCGCCGATGTGCCTGGTATCGAGATTGTCCCGCATAAATTCAGGCATCATATGACGGCGATTGGAAGTGGCGTAAACCAGAAGATTCTCTGAAGCTGTGGCAATGGAGCCGTCCAGTACCACCTTCAATGCCTTGTAGTGCGGTTCATCGGCTTCGAACGACAAGTCATCGCAGTACAGGATGAAGCGTTCCGGGCGCTGATAAATCTGTTCAACGATGTCATGCAAATCGATAAGGTGATGCTTTTCCACTTCAATTAAACGTAATCCCGACGGCGCATACTTGTCCAGCATTGCTTTGACCAGCGACGACTTGCCTGTACCGCGCGCCCCCGTAAGCAATACATTATTGGCGGGATAGCCCTGTACGAACTGATGGGTGTTCTGATCTATGAGTTTTTTTTGATCCTCGATGCCGCGCAGCGCGTCAAGCGTAATTCGATGAGGATGGATGACGGGTTGTATAAATCCCTCACGTCCACGTCTCCGCCAGCGGAACGCGACCGCTGCCTCCCAGTCGGGTTCAGGCGGATCGTTTGCGAGCAGACCCTCCAGCCGGTAGAGCAACGTTTCGGCGCGGGTATATAATGTGGGCCAGTTGTCCATAAGCATCATCGCTGATGTCAAAATTATAACAGACCGACAAAAATCATTTGTTATCGGACCGTTTATGTCATGCGATATTCCTAATTATATAATTTTGTTCGAAAGTAATTTTTCAAGCTGCTTCAGCCGTTTGTTTTGGCGGCCGGTCTTTTTGCAAGGCGAGAATTCCCCAATGACAGCACTGAAGCGAGCTGAGCTACGCTTCTTATGTGTGCTATCGTACGGACCCGGCCGACTAAAAAAGGGATAATTCAGTATGTTACGTCGACGTCTGTACGGTTATAAAGCGTAACAAACAGGGAAATGTGTTTTTCGCAAGTCTTACCAAAACCAAGTAAAACATTCAAGGAGAAGATATTATGAATAATATGCCCAGTAAAAAATCGATTATTTCTCTTGCGCTCGGGTCCGCCTTCGCGGTCACGCTCGGTGCTGCGCCGCTTGCATCCGCGGACGAGAGCCCTTTCACCACGCAATCTTTGAAAAAAGGCTACATGGTAGCCGAACACCACGGTCATGGCGAAATGAAGGAAGGGTATGGTGAAAAGAAGGGCCAGGACAAAAAGTATGGTGAAGGGCGATGTGGAATGTCCATGGCCGATACCGACAATGATGGCCGGGTTAGCAAGGAAGAACACGCTCGGCATGGTCAACTCATGTTCGAGAAAATGGACGCCAATGGAGATGGGTATATTGATAAAGAGGAAGCCAACAAAATGAGGAAGAAGCATGGTTCTGGACACGGGCAGAGGTCCGGCGACCGTTCTGGCGACCGGTCCGGGGATACTGGGTACGTTGAGCGATCCGGCCCCGGAGAGCAGTATGGGTATGGCACACGGTCGGCTGACCGCGACTTGCAGCATATGAAACCCATGGGCGAATAAGAATATACCTATAGCGGTTGCGTCATCCTGCTCATGGATGGCGCAACGAGACCAGTTGCGCGCATGGTCAAAATGCGGGCAACTGTGTTTCTTATGCATTTTTCTAGTTAGTACGGGCTTGCTGTAGGTAATGTGTTGCTTGCTTATCCTGCTAACTTCGATAATCCGCATTGATCTTTACATAATCGTATGACAGGTCGCACGTCCATATTGATGTAGACGCCCGGCCTCTGTTAAGCACGACGCGCACAGTGATTTCTGACTGCTTCATCACTCGCTGGCCGTCTTGTTCCCGATAGCCGCGCGCCCTGCCGCCATTCTCTGCAACCAGCACGTCATCAAGATAGAGTTGCAGCTTGGTTACGTCGAGTTCGTCAATGCCCGCGTTGCCAATGGCTGCAAGTATTCGTCCCAGATTTGGATCAGATGCAAAAAAAGCAGTTTTAACCAATGGTGAATGGGCAATGGCATATGCGGCTTGACTGCATTCGCCCGATGTCTTGCCGCCTTCGATCAAAATGGTGATGAATTTGGTCGCGCCTTCCCCGTCGCGCACAATCGCTTGCGCAAGCTGCGCCGCAACCTCGGTTATCGCATCTCGCAGCGTGGCGAAATCCGCGCTTTCCTTATCCGTGATTGTTGAATTGCTAGCCCGGCCTGTTCCCATTAGAACGAAAGCGTCATTAGTTGAGGTGTCGCTATCCACGGTAATGCGGTTGAACGAATTCGCCGCCGCGTGCTGCACGATTTCCCCTAACAGCGGCTGAGTCAAAGCTGCATCCGTTGCTATGTAACTCAACATCGTCGCCATGTTTGGATGGATCATTCCAGAGCCCTTGGCAATGCCCGTAATGGTCACGGTTGTGCCGCCGAGTAAAATCTGCTTCGATGCTGCCTTAGGTACAATATCCGTTGTCATGATCGCCTGGGAAGCAGCAAACCAATTGTCAGCCTGAAGGTTGGCTACCGCCAGGGGTAAGCCCGCGATAATTTTTTCCAGGGGCAGCGGTTCCATAATCACGCCGGTGGAAAACGGCAGCACTTGGCGGCTGCCAAAGCCCAGTAGTCGGGCCAGTTCGATACATATGGCGCGGGCGCGTACAATCCCTTCCTTACCTGTGCCGGCATTCGCGTTACCGGTATTGATAATTAATGCGCGGATCGGAGATTTGGAATGCGAATTTGAAAGATGTTCTTTAGCGACTACCACAGGCGCCGCACAAAAATTGTTTTGCGTGAACACACCGGCGACTTCGGTGCCTTCATCCAGCGCAATCACGAGCAAATCCTTGCGGCCGGCTTTTTTGATTCCAGCTTCTGCGATGCCCAGAGATACGCCTTTTATCGGGAGCAGTTGTTCGGGTAGGGGCGGCGCACAATTGACGGGCATGACGATTTGGCCGGTAGATATAAATGAGATTTTATTCTCAATCAAAACAGCAGGATACACTGATTTTCCGTCTTTGATTGTGTTTCAAGGGAATACGTTATCCTAACCCATCTTAAACCTTTCTTTCCATACTTTTGTTATTCTTGCGCAATGGTCTTAGCAATAACTTATGGCGAGAACCATTCGAACGCCGCGGTTGTATAGATATGGATGAAGTGAAGCGCGACCCATCAAAGCCAAACAGTGCAGACGCCCGACCGCTGGCAGCGCATCACGATAACGCCTCGGGCAGCTTCTCGGACCGTCTCCTGGAGGGATGGAATAAGCCGAATGATGGGGTGCTTCGCTCGGTTCGTCCTACCATCGCGCCTTCCAGTAGTTCGGAATTTTATTCAGGCGCCATAAGAAGTATGTTTTGCTTATTTGCTTCTCTTAGTTTCTTGTAGTATATGGAGCAAATTTTCTCCAAAAATCACTTTTCTGCATTTGACATGACAAGCTATCTGTTAAATCAAGACCGAGGGGTATACGCATGAATTGCGATAAAGAACTAGATGTGCGTGGCCTGAACTGCCCGTTGCCTATCCTGCGCACCAAAAAATCTTTGGTAGACATGGCCACCGGCCAGGTGTTGAGAATCAGAGCCACTGATCCCGGCGCAGTGATTGATTTCGAAGTCTTCGCTGATCAGACGGGTAACGAACTGCTGTCCTCATCAGAAATAGCTGGAGAATTCATGTTTTATATGAAAAAGAAATAAGTTGATCGGAATGTCGCGCCGCCGAGCATGATTGGCGGGCACCATGATTTCAAGCTCCCTTGGGGGTGCGGCATCCCCGATACTCGATACGTCTTCCGAAGAGCATCGCAAGGGCCTGTTCTCTGCATTCCCTGGCTAAGAGCCTTCTATAATTAAACTTCTTCTTCGGCGGAAAGTTTTCTTGCCTCGTCTTCCAGCATCACTGGAATGCCATCCCTGATGGGAAAAACTAGCCGGTCGGCCTTGCAGATTAGTTCATTTTCAGATTTTTTGTATAGCAACGGTCCCTTGCATAAGGGACACACTAGAATGTCGAGCAGTTTCGCATCCATAGATTTGTTACCTCAATTTTTTTGATAGTGCTTCAACGTATTTGGGATCAAATTTTGCATGCACCGGCAGGATCCCATCAGCGATGCCAGCCATTTTACCGTATTCCTTTTCACAAGCTGCCAATTATGCCGCTGGAACTGCATTATTCTGGATTTTTAGCCATAAAAGTGATGTGATTGTATCCTGCCATACGCGCAGCTTCCATAATCGTAATAACGGACTGATGCGTAGCCGCTGCATCCGCATTTATGACGATCACCGGATCGGGCTGGTCCCCCGCTGCGGCGCGTAATTCACTGCTGAGCCCTTCGGCACTGAAGTATTTGATGGAGGTGCGGTTTACCATATAGCTCCCGGTGGCGCTCACCGAAACATCAATCACATTAGGCCGCTCGGGGGGCTTGCCGGACGTTGCCTGGGGTAAACTGATCTCAAGCTCCCCAAATTTCGAATAAGTCGTGGTAATCACCAGGAAAATAAGGATTACAAGCAATACATCGATCATTGGTACAAGATTGATTTCCGGCTCTTCTTTTGGTCTGCCGCGCTGAAAGTTCATGGATGATTTGTTCTTGGGTAAAGGTGAACAGTGAACCACGAAAAATTCAACCTAAATCCGCTTCGTAGCGAACTTATCAAGAAGATGAGGTTCATGGGGGCAAAAGGTTTGTGAGCTACTGAACCACAGTAAGTGATTAAAAAATAATCGAAAAACGAGCTATCAGCTGATTTAAGTTCATTTTATAAATTAGCCCCGGCGCTCGCCGTGAACGATTTCTACCAGCTTCAGCGCTTGCAGTTCCATTTCTATCACCAGCGCGTCTACTTTGGCGCGGAAATAACGATAAAAAATCATGCTGGGAATGGCAACCAGAATGCCGAACGCGGCATTATAGAGAGCGACGGAAATACCATGAGCCAGTTGTGCCGGATTGCCGCTCCCGGTAGAAGGGGAATTTGCGCCGAAAATTTCGATCATGCCGACCAGGGTTCCGAACAGACCCATCAGCGGGCTCAAGGAAGCGATGGTTCCCAGGGTGGTAAGATAGCGTTCTAGATCATGAGCGACAGCACGACCGGCTTCTTCGATGGACTCTTTCATGACTTCGCGCGTACTCCTGTCATTTCTCAAACCTGCCGCGAAAATCAGACCCAAAGGAGAATTTTTTTGAAGATGTATAAGCATATCTTCGCTAATGCCGTTTTCACGATACTCGTGCACCACTTTAGGCAGAAGATCTCTCGGCGTTACCATGCTCAGACGCAAGGCCCATATGCGCTCGCCAATAATGCCTACAGCGACGACGGAAGCTAAAATAATCGGCCAGATCGGCCAACCGGCAGCTTGAATCAAAGGGAACACGCAACAATCTCCTTAGTAGTTTACTGTCCTAACCAGAGTTGTAATGTATCTTGCCAACGTATTTTCAGCAAGGATAAG
>JALYOY010000299.1 GCA_030856655.1 Pseudomonadota bacterium
TCATGCTGGTCATAGTCGGATGTCTCATTGTGTTCGGCTCGGTATTTGGCGGGTTCGCGCTTGCCGGCGGGCACTTGGCGGCGCTATACCAGCCGCTTGAATTATTAATCATCGGGGGCGCGGCGGCAGGTGCCTTTGTGTTGGGTAATACGGTCAAGGCGCAAAAAGCTACGCTGAAGGCGCTGCCAAAAACGATGCAAGGTTCGAAGTACACCAAGGCCCTGTACATGGAGCTTATGGCCCTACTTTATGATCTCCTCGCGAAAGTGCGTAAAGAAGGGCTGATGTCGATAGAAAGCGACGTCGAAAATCCCTACGAAAGCCCGATTTTTGCACGTTATCCCGATATTCTGGCAAACCATCACGTAGTCGAATTCATCACGGATTACCTGCGCTTGATGGTCGGCGGCAATCTCAACGCGTTCGAGCTCGAGAATCTGATGGACAACGAAATCGAGACACATCATCAGGAGGGCGAAGTTCCAGTGCACTGCATAAGCAAGCTCGCGGACGGGATGCCGGCATTCGGCATTGTCGCCGCGGTGATGGGCGTAGTGCATACCATGGCCTCGATAGGCCTGCCGCCGGAGGAGTTGGGCGTGCTGGTTGCCCAAGCCCTGGTTGGCACTTTTCTCGGTATCCTTATCGGCTACGGTTTTATAGGGCCGCTCGCCACCGTGCTGGAACAGAAGCTGGAAGAGTCCACGAAGATGTTGCAGTGCGTCAGGGTGACATTGCTTGCCAGCATCAATGGCTACGCGCCGCCACTGGCGGTAGAGTTCGGCCGCAAAGTACTTTTTTCGACCGAACGGCCTACATTCATCGAGTTGGAAACCCATGTCAGGCAGGTCAAGAATAAATGACCCGAAGCGAGAGCATTCATGTCCGATGAGAAACGCCCCATCATTATAAAAAAAATCAAGAAAGGTGGCGGCCATCACGGCGGCCATTGGAAAATCGCGTATGCGGACTTTGTTACGGCCATGATGGCTTTTTTTCTCCTTATGTGGCTCGTCGGTTCTTCGACCGAGGATCGATTAAAAGGCATGTCCGAATATTTTCAGACGCCGCTGAAAACATTGATAACCAGCGGGTCGGGCAACGGCGATAGAACTAGCCTAATCCAGGGGGGTGGCAAGGATCTAACGCGGCGCGATGGGCAGGTGAGAAAAGTGGATTTCGAAATTGGTAAGAAACCTCAGAATCTCAAGGCTGCGCAAGCCGAACTGGAGCGGCTCGATACAGCCAAGCTCGAAGATTTGAGGGATCGGTTGGAACTTTTGATCGATTCTCACCCAACCATGCGCGACTTCAAGGAACAGCTGCTGCTGGATATTACGTCGGAAGGCCTGCGCATTCAGATTGTCGATGACAAGAATCGGCCAATGTTCGCGCTCGCCAGAGCGGAATTGCAGCCCTATACCAAAGATATCCTGCGAAAGCTTGGCGGGGTGCTAAACGAAATGCCCAATAGGGTGAGCCTTTCCGGCCATACTGATACAACGGCTTATGCAAGCGGCGAGAAGAGTTACAGTAACTGGGAGCTGTCAGCTGACCGGGCAAACGCTTCGCGGCGCCAACTCATCATGGGTGGCATGAACGAACAGAAAATCATGCGTGTGGTGGGGTTGAGCTCGGCGGTGTTGTTCGACAAGGATGATCCGACCAATCCGGTAAATCGCCGTATCAGCATAATCGTAATGAGCAATAAGGCTGCGGAGGCTCTGAGCAGAGAAGGCGGGGTAACGAAAGAAGTCAGAAGCGAGGCTCCCACCGTGGATGCGCAAGTCTTGCAACCTGCGGGGGCCAGTTAAGACACTGGCGATTAATTTTCGATTCCCAAACGTCTTGAAGCTGAATTGACGCTGCTTGCCGCGCTCCGCGGAAGGCTTGTCAGAGGTTCCCCAATACCTCGCCTTTGGCCGGAAAATGTTGATTCAGAATTGCGGGATGAACTCCTCTCTTTTCTTTCGATGACTGATTTCTGAGTCGTTCGATAATGGTTCCCATGCAGCAGATGGAGCCAGTTATGAACGAATTTGCAGGGGTCGGCGGTGAGCGAAGAAAGTGATCTGGAAAAAACGGAACCTGCGTCTCCGAGGAAACTGGAGAAGTCTCGCGACGACGGGCAGGTACCAAGATCCGCCGAGCTATCCACGTTCGCCGTTTTGATTGCTGCGGGTAGCAGCCTATGGCTGATGGGAGACCATCTTACCGGCCAACTCACATCCCTGATGAAAGGTGGA
>JALYOY010000307.1 GCA_030856655.1 Pseudomonadota bacterium
GCCACCGACGGCGGCGCCATCATTACCCGCCCTGCATCGCTGTCTGATGGTTTCGTGGTGCAAACCATGAAGGGCGGCCTTTATGCATTCGGCATGTAACCGAAAAATTACGAAAACTCGTTGACCGTGGAACGGATTAGCCTTTCTCCTTCGGTTCCGGAAACATTTAAGTTTTCCGCAAAAAACACTTGAGATTATGAAACCCACCCTTGTATTGGTCGGGCGCCCCAATGTCGGCAAATCAACGCTTTTTAACCGTCTGACACGCAGCCGCGATGCGATTGTGGCGGATATTCCCGGCTTGACGCGAGATCGTCATTATGGCCATGGGAGGCTGGGCGATAAGCCTTATCTGGTGGTCGATACGGGTGGCTTCGAACCGATGACGAAGGAAGGGGTTCTTCACGAAATGGCCAAGCAGACGCGGCAAGCAGTAGACGAAGCTGACATGGTATTGTTCATCGTCGACGGCAGAAAAGGCTTGGCGCCGCAGGACAAAATTATCGCGGAACAACTGCGTAAAACCGGCCGCAAACTTATGCTGATCGTGAATAAAACCGAAGGCATGACATCTTCCGTGGTGACTGCTGAATTTCACGAACTGGGTCTGGGCGAACCTTGTGCAATTTCCGCTGCGCACGGCGACAATGTGAATGAACTCGTGGAATTGGCGCTAGCGGACTTCCCCCAATGGCAAGAGGAAGAAAAAGACAAGCATCCAAAAATTGCTATCGTGGGACGCCCCAACGTCGGCAAGTCCACGCTGGTGAATACCTTGCTGGGGGAGGAACGCGTAATCGCATTCAATCAGCCGGGTACTACGCGCGACAGTATCTATATTGATTTCGATCACAATGGCAGCCCATATACGCTGATCGACACTGCCGGTTTGCGCCGCCGCGGTAAGGTATTAGAGACTATAGAAAAGTTTTCGGTAGTGAAAACCCTGCAAGCAGTAGAAGACGCTAATGTAGTCATACTGGTGCTCGACGCAGAAAACGAAATTTCAGACCAGGATGCGCATATCGCCGGATTCATTCTGGAGGCGGGGCGTGCCCTAGTGCTGGTAGTTAACAAGTGGGACGGTCTGAACGACTATCAGCGCGATACCATCAAGAGCGAAATTAACCGGAAACTTTCCTTTTTACTGAATTTCGCCAAACTCCACTACATCTCGGCGTTGCACGGCAGCGGCATGAAGGGATTGCTTCCGTCAGTTAATGCCGCTTATGCCGCCGCGATGGTGCATCTATCCACTCCTAAACTCACCCGTACCTTGTTGGCGGCGGTAGAGAAACAGCAGCCGCCGCGCGCCGGCATGTCTCGTCCTAAACTTCGCTACGCCCACCAAGGCGGCTCCAACCCCCCGCTGATTGTTATTCATGGCAGCGCCCTTGATCACATCCCGGAAACCTACCAGCGCTATCTTGAAAACACGTTCCGTGAAACCTTTAAACTCGAAGGTACGCCATTGCGGGTTGTGTTCAGGACGGGCCGTAATCCTTACGCCGGAAAGAGCCCGGCGCCTCTTAGCGAGGCGGAAGCAAAACGCGCTCACCGGCGTCGCATGTATGGCAGAAAGAAATACGGTTAAATCTAAAACCGGCGGCAGGAACGATGGGGAATAGAAGCGACCGGAAAAATTTTCCGTTCACGTCGGCAGGCAAGATTTTATCTAATGCAATACCCTCGGCACACTCAAGATAAATTCGGGAATCGCGGCATCGAAGCGAAGACCGTCCTCAGCCACCATTTGATAGCTACCCTTCATCGATCCAACTGGCGTGGAAATGGCGGTACCGCTGGTATATTCAAAGCTGTCGCCAGGTTTTAGCAGCGGCTGCTCGCCTACCACTCCAAGCCCGCGCACTTCCTGAACGCTACCGCCCCCATCCGCGATAATCCAGTGGCGACTGATGAGTTGTGCAGATACCGTACCCGTATTGGCCAGCATGATAGTATAGGCAAAAACGTAACGGTCAAGCGCCTCGTCCGACTGTTCCGGAAGGTAAGTAGTGTGGACCGTAACGATAATTTCATATTTTTTGCTTTCAGCCATAGTGCATTGCACACTATTTTTAAGGCCAGAGCAAGGGTGGCACGACAAATTTTGCTCCTGCGGGACGTAAACTTAAGAACGATCGTTTACAGATGAAGCCGTTAGCGCGAAGTGACCATTTGCGGTTAAAATGGAGTTTTTTAATTATAAGGACGCCTTCATGGCCAATTATCGCATCGCTCCGAGCATTCTTTCCGCAAACTTCGCCAAGCTGGGCGAGGAAATCACCCTAGTTGTCGATTCGGGAGCGGATATCATCCATTTTGATGTGATGGATAATCATTACGTGCCTAATCTCACCATTGGCCCGCTCGTATGTGAAGCGATTCGTCCTTTGACCGAGGCTTTAATTGACGTGCATTTGATGGTCGAGCCGGTGGATCGCATCATTCCGGATTTTGCCAAGGCTGGGGCCAATATTATTTCCTTTCATCCGGAAGCGTCCAGGCATATCGACCGTACTATCGGGCTCATCAAGGAGCAGGGCTGCAAAGCAGGCATGGTATTCAATCCTGCCACGCCTTTATATTATCTCGATCACGTACTCGACAAGCTGGACCTGGTGCTGATAATGTCGGTCAATCCTGGCTTTGGGGGACAGAAATTTATCCCTGAAGCGTTAGTAAAATTAAGGGCCGTGCGCAAGCGTATCGATGCAACGGGCAAAGACATCATGCTGGAAATTGATGGCGGCGTAAAAGTGGATAACATCGCCGAGATCGCCCGTGCCGGGGCCGACACATTCGTAGCCGGTTCCGCAATTTACAGCGCAGGCAAGGATAGCGATCCGCATCGCTATGATACGGTGGTAGCGGCATTGAGAGCGGAGCTGGCGAAAGCTTAACCTCAATCATCAAACAAGAGGGCGCCTATAAAAACAAGAATTGCGGGCACTTGCTTCCCCGACGGGTTTCCTGCGCTTTTATTGCAATATCGGCTGCGCGTCAATTCCTCCCGAATGACTACTGAATTTGATATAAAGCGTTCAGGCTTCGAATCGCTTTTTACAGCGACGCGGACGGGATATGATCTTATTAGATTTATAGGATGACATTGAGTGAGCAAAGATTCTTCCCCGCTAGCGGACATCTCTGCGGTTGAAACGGAATTTCCCATTTTGGTCAAGGCCGTAATGATTGATCTCGATGGCACTCTTTTGGATACGGCGTCCGATCTAGCCGCAGCGGCCAATATGATGTTACGGGAATTGGGCAGAGCGGAGCTGCCGCTCCAGACCATACAATCCTTTATCGGGAAGGGCATACAGAAGTTGGTGAAGCGTTCGCTTACCGGCAGTCTTAATGACGAACCCGAGGCTAAATTATTCCACGAAGCGATGCCGATATACGAGCGCGATTACGCTAAAACGCTGTGTATTAATACACAACCCTATCCAGGCGTAATGGAAGGATTGAATGCTTTGCGGCAAGCGGGTTTCCGCCTGGCTTGCGTCACCAACAAGGCAGAGAGATTTACCCTGCCGTTACTTCGTGCAACGGAATTGCTGGATTATTTCGATATTGTCCTGTCAGGCGATAGCCTTCCGAAAAAAAAACCTGATCCCATGCCACTGCTGCATGCCTGCAAGCATTTCGGCATTCTGCCTCATGAAATGCTGCTAATCGGGGATTCGCTCAATGACGCCGAGGCGGCACGTGCGGCAGGCTGCCATGTCTTCTGCGTGCCTTATGGCTACAACGAAGGGCGTGATGTGCGGGAGCTTGATTGCGATGCCATCGTTCTGTCTATTTACGATGCCACAAGACTAATCCAGAAATTGTCATGATCCGCATCAATAGCGGAATACAGGACTATGTGAAAGCCTTGCGTCCTTGGCGACAAGCTCTCGCTCGCCGCGCACCATTTGCGCCCTAACCCCGCGCTGACCGCGCTGCTTAGTTCTCTTCCTTTCCCGTTTCTTATGGAACCTACCATGACCGAAACTGAATTCAACGACTTCACCGCGCAAGGCTACAACCGCATCCCCATGGTGCTGGAAACATTCGCAGATCTCGATACCCCCCTGTCAGTTTATCTCAAGCTTGCCAACCAGCCTTTTTCGTATTTGCTAGAGTCTGTACAGGGTGGTGAGCGCTTCGGCCGCTATTCCTTTATCGGTCTGCCTGCGAAGACCCGTATAGAAGCGCGAGGCAACGTTGTCACACTCATTGATAATGCGGGATCGCAGGAAATTGAAGTGGGAGATCCGCTGGCCTTCATTGAATCGTATCTGTCGCGTTTCAAAGTTGCGCCATACCCGGGTTTGCCCCGCTTCTGCGGCGGGCTCGTGGGCTACTTTGCCTACGACGCGGTGCGATATATCGAGCGTAAACTGACTGGTCACGCCCCCCCTGATACGCTTGAAACAC
>JALYOY010000309.1 GCA_030856655.1 Pseudomonadota bacterium
GTGTTCGATAGCAGATCAGGCTGAAAAGCGAGATGAGGCACCCTGTGCTTTGGATCGGCAGTGTGCATGCGGGTTACATCCACCAAGTCAGCCACTACGGAACTGGCGGTTGGTTCAGCGCCTGCTCCGGCACCATAATACAGGGTAGCGCCGACCGCATCGCCTTTTACCACAATGGCGTTCATCACCCCTTCCACGTTCGCGATCAACCGCCGCGCAGGTATCAGCGTGGGATGAACACGCAGTTCGATGCCCTTCGGCGTACGCTTCGTAATGCCCAGCAGCTTGATGCGGTAGCCGAGCTCTTCAGCATAACGGATATCCTCGCGGGTTAATTTTGTAATACCTTCGGTGAAAACTTTATCGAATTGCATGGGAATGCCGAAAGCGATGGCCGCCATGATGGTAAGCTTGTGCGCCGCATCAATGCCTTCGATGTCAAAAGTCGGGTCAGCCTCGGCATAACCCAATTTCTGTGCCTGCTTCAGCACAGTGTCAAATGTCAGTCCCTTTTCGCGCATTTCCGACAGAATGAAATTACTCGTGCCATTAATAATTCCGGCAATCCATTCGATCCGGTTAGCGGTTAAGCCCTCGCGTAACGCTTTAATAATGGGGATGCCACCCGCTACCGCCGCTTCGAACGCAACCATCACGCCTTTTCTCTGGGCAGCGGCAAAAATTTCCGTGCCGTGGGAAGCCAGCAATGCTTTATTGGCGGTAATGACATGTTTGCCATTTTCAATAGCCTTCAGCGTTAATTCCTTGGCAACTGTATAACCACCGATCAGTTCGACCACGATATCTATTTCTGGATTTGTCACGACTGCGTTCGCATCGGCTGTAACGATAACGTCGTTGCCAGCGATTGCGCGCGCCTTCTCCACGTCGCGATCGGCAATCATTCTGATGACAATGCCGCGCCCCGCACGTCGGGTGATCTCCTCCTGATTGCGCTTGAGCACCGCGAAAGTGCCACCGCCAACGGTACCAATACCTAACAGCCCCACATTGATTGGTTTCATATTAAGCGCAGGTAAAATAAGTTAGCGGTTGGAGCGATGATTTTAATGCACGAGTCAGGTGTGTTAGCCCCCTCGCTACGTTTTCTGTTCATTCTCAGGTTCGCTCGCGTCTGGTACGCTTGCGATATCTCTCAAGAAAATCTGCAATGCGGCCTATCGCCTCGCTAAGGTCATCGCTATTGGGTAAAAATACCACGCGAAAGTGATCCGGGTACGGCCAGTTGAACCCGCTGCCCTGCACCAGTAGTACCTTTTCTTCCATCAAGAGGTCCAGCACAAACTGCTGGTCATCGTCGATCGGATACATTTCCGGATCCAGACGCGGGAACAGATACATCGCCGCCTTCGGCTTGAAGCACGTAATTCCAGGAATATCAGTCAGTAATTTCCAGGCGTGATCGCGCTGACGCATAAGACGTCCGGTGGGCATCACCAGGTCATTAATACTCTGATAACCGCCGAGCGCAGTCTGGATACCAAATTGCGAGGGAACGTTCGCGCATAGGCGCATCGAAGCCAGCATAGTCAGTCCTGCGATATAATCGCGAGCAAACTGCTTTTTGCCGGAAACCACTGCCCAGCCAGAGCGAAACCCTGCCGCCCGATAGTTCTTGGATAAACCGTTTAGGGTAACAAACAGCACATCGTCCGCCAGCGAGGCAATCGAAGTGTGCGTAGCATCATCGTATAATACTTTGTCGTAAATTTCGTCTGCATAAATGATGAGCTGGTGCTGGCGAGAGATCTCAATGATTTCACGCAACAGATCGTCGGGATAGAGCGCACCGGTGGGATTATTGGGATTAATTATGACTATCGCGCGGGTGTTCGGCGTCACCTTGGAGCGAATATCATCTAGGTCAGGCAGCCAACCGGCTTGCTCATCGCATACATAGTGTCGTGCCGTACCACCTGCCAGCACGACCGCCGCGGTCCATAGCGGGTAGTCGGGAGAGGGGATCAGCACCTCGTCACCGGTGTTCAGCAACGCCTGCATTGCCATTACGATCAACTCGGAAACACCGTTACCGATATAGATGTCCTCCATCCGCACGTCGTGAATATCCTTCTCCTGCGTATAATGCATGATGGCCTTGCGCGCGGCGAATAAGCCTTTTGAATCGCAATATCCGGAAGCGGCAGACAGGTTGTGGATCACATCCTGCAGGATTTCCTCAGGCGCATCAAAGCCAAATAACGCCGGGTTGCCGATATTAAGCTTGATGATGTGATGCCCTTCGTCTTCCATTTGTTTGGCACGGTCGAGCACCGGCCCGCGGATGTCGTAACAGACATTCGCCAGTTTTCTGGATTTTAGTATGGGTTGCATGAATTAAAAAACTGATCCGCAAAAGTACGGCAGTAAAGCACCGATAAAGATCAGTGCAATGACAGGATTTCAAGCACCGGACTTATAGGTTGATTCATACTGAATCTTGCCGTTTTATTCCCTTTATTCCCTTAAGTCTTGAAAAATTCCTTGATTCTGCCTATTCTTTACGTTTTATGATCACACAAAAAAAGATGTAATGTTACCTGACCCGTCAACCCGTCGCAAATGGAGCTGCACTTGAAGCTGCATCTTTCCGGATTTTCCGAGCAAAATATGTTCACCGGCTACGGGAGCGGATACGTCGCTGTCAATCGGACGCGCTACGAGCGCAATCTTATCGTTTTACCCGACCGCATCATTGAAAATTGGGGGGCTGAAACCTTCGAGCAGCTTACAGCGGAGCACTTCGAGTTTCTGCTTCCCTTTCAACCTGAAATGGTATTGTTTGGGACTGGAGTTGCCTTGCGCTTTCCCCATCCCTCCCTGACAAAAACACTCATTGCATCAAAAATCGGCGTTGAAGTAATGGATACCAGCGCCGTTTGCCGAACCTACAACATATTGACAGCAGAAGGACGGCGCGTGGCGGCAGCGCTGATCATTTAACGGCCTGCATTGAAGGTTATGCCTTAACAACAGAGGTGGAAAACCCGGTTCGCACCCGCTCCCGCCAGTCCTCGATCCAGCCGGGCAAATCCGCAGCCAACATGGGCCGCGAAATGAAAGTCCCTTGAGCAAGATCACATCCTGTGCGGCACAAAAGATCCCAGTCGTTCCGGTCTTCGACTCCCTCGGCTACAACTTCCATGCCCAATTGTCTTGCCAATGCCAAACTGGCGTCATACATTGCCCGTAATGTCTCGTCTGCCCAAGCGCCATGCACAAAACCCTGATCGATCTTGAGTTCGTCGAAGGGAATATCGCGCAACTGCGCCAGTGAAGAATGTCCCGTGCCGAAATCGTCGATAGAAAGACGAAAACGCTTTAAGCGCAGTCGCGTCAAAATCTCGAGCGGGGCTCGCGTATCCTGCATCAGCCGGCTTTCCGTCACTTCCAGCACCATATCCTGTGGCGCCACGCCCACTTTTGCGACAAGATCTGCAACGAAATTCAGAAAATTCAGAGATGACAGATTATCCATCGACACATTCACGGCCACCCGCAAAGTCAGCTGCGCTTGTTGCCAGGATTTAGCCTGGGCTACTGCGGTGGTAAATACCACTTGAGTCAGATCGTCAATCAAGCCAAACGCTTCAGCCAGTCCGATGAATTGATCGGGGAAAACGACGCCATCAACGGGATGGCGCCATCGCACCAGCGTCTCCACGCCAACGACCTCACCGCTGGCTACCGCTACCTTGGGTTGGTAGTAATTGACAAGCTCGCCATTATCGATGGCAGCACGCAACTCATCCGCGTCGTAAATTTTCTTCGCCGCCCTGGGGCTATCCTTTAAAGGAGGCGTCCACGTCTCAAGCAGCGCGGATAACGCCTCTGGTTTAACGGGCTTATGCAAATGCCCAAGTATCGGGATTTTGTGCGCCTGTACCAGTTTCTGAGCGGTTTGCAGTATGCGCTCGTCCTCACCACTGACCAGGATGAGACTGCCGGCATAATGCCGTCCCACCAGATGTCGCACGAATTCAATCCCGTCCATTTCCGGCATATTGAGGTCCAGCAAGATCAAGTTTGGGCTTGCGTCCACATCCACAATCTGATCAAGGGCGGCACGCCCGCTATCGCAAAGCGTGACAGAGGTAAACCCAAGATTTGCCAGGATACGGCTCAGCAGTTTGAGCATAAAGGATTCATCGTCAAGTACCAGAATCTTGACTGCGGATCTTTCGATCATGACACTCTTTTCCTTCAGAAAGCAGTTAGAAAAAACTGACGCGTATATTCATACACGGCTCATGCCGCTGCAGAAGGCTTCGGACTTAAGTGTTGTCTACCCCTGCCGGACTCTGCCGGACTTAAGGGAGTTCGCCCTGTTGCAGAATTAGCCGTTTCCGATCTATCTCTTTTAATATATTTCCGATGCGCTACAGCCCGATTCGCGGTGCAGGCGTAATCCATAATTATCTTACACGCAACGCCACAATATAGGTAACTCAACTCTTATTCGACCTATTATAGGCATTCATTTCCCACAGTATTATCATTGTTTGATTATTATGCGTTTTCTTTTCGCAACGCGTTTCCAGCAGAAACCGCTTGCATTCGAATCACCGTTACAGCGATTTTTCCTGGATCCGCACTGCTCTCTCGAAACGCTTTCTCACACTTACTATCGGTGGACCATATACCTACAACGAAGCAATGTATTTATCCACTAGAGATAATTCCGACTCGAAGCGGGGCAACAGCGTTTCTAGCGCCTGAATGTCGCCCGCCTTTCCCGCCCGCTCCATCTCCGCGCATAGATCGGCCAGCGCCAGTGCGCCGACCGATCGAGCCGACGACTTAAGCTTATGGGCTGCCGCGCCGGCCGTTGCCGCCTCTCCAGCCTTGCAGGCAGCGCGCAAGTCCGCCGCTATTCTGGCCGAGCTGGTACGGAAGTCCCGCAGGAACTCGTTAATTACTGCCGGATCGTTCCCTACAAGCTCTTCGAGGACGCCTGCCTCCACCGGTCTTTTCGGAATCGCCGGCGTGACGGGAACAGTGATTACCGAGAGCGGCTGAGCACGGGGTTTGGACAGTGGCAACCATTTCTGCAGTACGGCTTTCAGTTGCACAAGCTGTACAGGCTTGCTCAGATAGTCATCCATGCCGACCGCCCGGCAATGCTCGGCCTCGCCCTTAAGGGCGTTGGCAGTGAATGCAACGATAGGTTTTCTGGCCTTGCCTTGTTCGGCGCGGCGGATGGCTGCGGTCAGCTGGTAGCCATCCATTTCAGGCATGTGCAGATCGGTAAGCAGCAGCGCGTAATTGCCGCTCTCCCATCGTTTCAGTGCTTCCCGGCCATCGCTGGCGATGTCGGCTGCATAGCCGAGCAGAGCGAGCTGTTGACGGATAACTTTCTGGTTAATGTCGTTGTCTTCAGCCACCAGGATCAGCGTGCCCTCGCTCAACGCCTTCTCCCGTGACGGCGCAGCGACCGCTTCAATCTTGGCTGGCTGTGCTTCGTCCGCCTCAAGCACTCGCCCTGCAGCGATAGCCACCGCGCGAAGAAAGGATTCGCGATGCATGACGTCGCCATCAAGTGTGACACTATCCACTGTTTCGGACCGTTCGTGACGGCGTCGGCCGCGCCTGATTATGACGAAGCGGGGCTCAATATCAGGCTGGTGATGCCCATGCTCAAGAATGACGAAATGCGGGTCCAGATCGGGTCGAGAATGACAGGCCGCGCGCAATTCTTCGACTGGAGGCGCATCATGGCCGGCGTCGATAACAAGCAGCCATAAACCGGGTGGCAATGTGTCGATCCGCTGACAGGCTGCCGCCAGATCCGGTGCACGTTCAACGGTCGCGCCGGCGTATCTCAGGTATACGGCCAGATCGTCGGCCAATCCCTTCTCGTCGCCAATTACCAGGCAGGAAATCCCTTTGAGATCCACTACCCCGGCAGTGGTAGATTTTGCTGGCAGCGGCACAAACGGTATACGTACGGTAAAAATGGAGCCCTTGCCAGGTGCACTCTGCACCGTAATTTCCCCCCCCATCAGTTGCACTAGATGATGGGAGATGGCCAGCCCCAGTCCGGTGCCGCCAAATCGCCGGGTAGTGGACGTATCTCCTTGAGTAAAGGAGGTAAAGAGTCGCGCCTGGGTCTCTTCATTCATGCCAATGCCATTGTCGGATATCTGAAACTCCACCGTCACCTGATCCAGGCTGTGGCCCGCCAGCAAAGCGCGTACCGATACCTGGCCCGTTACCTGCTGTCCGCTGGAAAATTTAATGGCGTTATTGGCAAGATTAACCAGCACCTGACGCAAGCGCAGGGCATCGCCAAGAACTTCTTCCGGAATCGCCGGATCGAGAAACAAGGTGAGTTCAACCCCTTTTCTTGCAGCCAGGCTTTCGAGCATGTTGCAGGCCTTTTCCACCACATTCACTACCGACATGGGCACCTGTTCGATCTCCAGCCGGCCCGCCTCGATCTTGGAAAAATCGAGAATATCGTCGATAATCTCCAGCAGGGCAAAAGCCGATTCGCGGATGAGATCCACCATCTCCATCTGATAACCGCTGAGGCTGGTTTGCTGCAATACGTCCGCCATACCAATGACGCCATTCATGGGGGTACGTATTTCGTGGCTCATCGCTGCAAGAAAAATCGATTTTGCCTGGTTGGCCTGCTCGGCATCCCGCCGGGCCTGCTCCAGATCCTTCAAGATACGCATTCTTTCGCTGATGTTAATGCCGGAAGGTATCAGTTTGACCACCCGGCCCGTGCCGTCCCGGACTGGGACAAGCATGAAATCCACGGTCATAAGAGCGCCTCCGGCAATTCTCTGCTCGAGGTCGTGGCGTACAATCTCCCCGCTCAAAGCCTTCTTGATGTCCTCGCGCACTTGGGCCTGTACCTCCGGTTTATAAGAAAACCAGGCAGTTTCCTCGAGGCGCTTACCGATCACATCCTGGCTCCGCAGACCGCCTACCTCCAACGCGGTACGGTTGATCTCGACCAACACCCCATCCGGCGTCACTTCCCCTACAAAGGCAGCCAAATTATCCACGATCGCGCGCAGGCGCTGCTCGCTCGCCCGCAACGCCTCCTCCGCTTGCTTGCGTTCGTGTATGTCACGCAAGACACCGGTGAAATAACGTTTTCCTCCGACGAAATATTCGCTGACTGCGACATAAAGATCCACAGGTCCGCCATTCTTATGCCGTCCGATGACTTCACGACCCATACCGATGTTATGCAAACCATCGACTTCAAGAGCGAGAATGTGATCGAATTCACAGCGGCCACGCCCAGTTCGATAGTATCGGTCGACATAACCCTCATGGCCGGTACGATGGGGTTCGGGCATGAGCATGGAAATATCTTGCCCGATTACTTCCTCTCGAGTGTAACCGAAGAGTTTTTCTATCACCGGGTTGACTGAGCGGATGATGCTTTTTTCGTCAATAGTGATAATGCAATCCACCATGTGCTCGACGATGGAACGGGTTTCCTCTTCCTTGCTGACCAGCACTGCGTTGGCGCGCTCCAGATCGGCAGTGCGCGCCGCAACCCTGTTTTCCAGTTCCTGATTAAGCTGCCGCAAATCGCTTTCAGCACCTTCCCGTTCGTTATTACTGGCAGTCAGGCGTTCCGTCATGGTATTGAAGGTGCTCGCCAGTTGCCCTATCTCGTCCCAGCCGGCGACCGGCACGCGCTGCTGCAGATTGCCCGCTGCGATGCGCTGGGCACTATAGCTAAGATCCTTTAAGGTCGTGACCACGCGGCGGCTGAATAAAATAGCGCCAAGGATGGCAACGAGAAGCGTCAGGCCGAGAATCAGCAGGCTGAAAGTGCGCACCCGTTCCAGGAAAGCGAATACCTCATCGGCATCCATCTTGACTTCGATGGCCCAGTTCATTCGGGGCAGGTATCGCCAGGCCGCGACCACCTCCTTGCCGCGGTAATCCTTTTTTAGGCCGGCCCCGCGCTCACCGTGGAGGCTACTTTGAATCGCCACCGAAAACGGGGGTTTATTGAGGGGTATCTTGAGTTCCAGCGCTGCGTTGGGTTCATGTTTCAAGGGAGCCATCACCAGCGCGGTGCGCTCGTTCAAAAGCCGAGTCAGAACGGTTTCGCCGCTTGCCCCCAATCCCACGTTGTCCGTTACCACCTGAAACACGCGTTCGCTGTAGATCTGCAACGCCAATACGCCCTCAAGTTTCCCCTGAACCATGATAGGAAATGCCATAAAAGCAGCGATCGCTCCATGAGACGGCGCATAATGTTCAAAATCCGAAACGCTGTCTTGCAATGTATTCAGCGCCTTGCGGGTAACAACGCCCAAGCCGGTGCTTCGATAGGGACCGGTGATCAGATTGGTGGCAAAATCGGCTTCATGAGCGTCGGTATAGACGATGGCACCCTGGGGAGAAATCAGAAACAAATCATAATAGCCGGCATCTTCAACGAAACGTTTAAAGTGCTCACGGTAGCGGTTATCC
>JALYOY010000311.1 GCA_030856655.1 Pseudomonadota bacterium
AGTTTGAGCAGAGGGAAATAAAGAAAAAAACGACAGCAGGGACAGCCGGAGCCAAGATAATGAAACCGAAATCCAAGCGTCTGCCGTCAAGAACTATTAACGGGAATACATAGTGCCGATATAACGCCACAGCCATCGGACAGGTCAGTTCTCATCGATTGGTTCGATTTGTTGCAATCGGAGCGACTGCAATTCTACGCCTGTCCGTCATTCTTTATAAGGGGCGCTGACATCTGATGTTTTTCAATATAGGAAACAATATCTCCGACGCAACTGAATCCTTTTGCTTCCTCCCCCTCAAAACTAATGCCAAAAGCATCTTCCGCATCAAACAAAAGTTGAATCGTATCCATAGAGTCAAGCCCAAGTTCTTCGAACTTTGAAGATACACTGATTGTGGAAGCATCCAGATTCTCAACTTTCGTGGCGATAAACTGTATAACCGTTGTTTCGATCTCTGCTGTATCCATATCTAATCTCATTCCTTCATTTAAGGGGTTGTGAAAACGATACTCGCATTGTTGCCGCCAAATCCGAAAGCGTTACACAGGCCGTTCCGTGGGTGCTTCTGCTGGGAACAGTTTGGCGTGTAGTCGAGATCACACTCCGGATCAGCCTCGTCAAGATTGATAGTCGGATGTATCGTGCCGGTATGCAGTGCCATGATGGTGGCGATGCTGCCGATTGCCGCCGATGCACCGACCGTATGTCCGATCATGGACTTGGTGGCGTTGATCGCAATATCCCAAGCCCGGTCTCCAAAAAGGTGTTTGATAGCCCGAGTTTCCACAATATCTCCAAGAGGTGTAGATGTCGCATGAGCATTGATATAATCGATGGAATCCGGTTCCATGCCGGCATCCCGGATGGCTGCCCGCATCGCCGCTACCTGGCCTTCCATGTCCGGCATGACGATATGTGCGGCGTCACATGCCTGTCCATAGCCAGCGAGCCGAGCGTATATTTTTGCCCCTCGTTGTTTTGCCTCCTCTTCCTTCTCCAGTATGAGCATGCCCGCACCTTCCGACATTACGAAGCCATCTCGACCCTTGGCGAAAGGTCGTGATGCCCGTACTGGATCAGTATTAAAGCTGGTAGTTAGAGCATGCAGCGCTTCAAAACCAGTCATAGTCAGCGGTAGTACGCATGCTTCCGCGCCACCGGCAACCACAGCATCCGCTCTCCCCGCCCGCAAAAGATCCAAGGCAATGCCAATTGCATTGGCGCCGGAAGAGCATGCTGTGCTACAGGTCAGGTTCACCCCTTTCATTCGATGTTTGATTGCTATCCAGGCTGCCGCGGAGTTTGCCATTGTTCGAGGCACAGTAAAAGGAGGGATCGGCTGATTTCGAAACTTGCGTGCGGCCGAGGACTCAAATGTCGCGAATCCGCCCATCCCAGAGCCTACGCTTACGGCCAAACGTTGCGGGTCATATGTATCGAGCCCACTTGCATCTTCGACGGCAAGATGGGTTGCCAGCAACGCGAGCTGTGTAAATCTGTCCGTTTGGTCTATATATTTGGTCGATAGAAAGGCAGCGGGATTAAATCCCGAGATTTCTCCTGCTATTTGAGAGCGTTGACCTGATGCATCGAAGCAACTGATCCTTTGAATTCCACTAACACCATTGACAGCCGCTGTCCAAAACTGGTCAGCGCCCGTGCCAATCGGCGAAACAACCCCCATCCCAGTGACAACTACGCGCATACACAGTTAGGATTTATCATAACGGCTCGAAAGCACAACTAATAAAAGGGAAATTTATTTTAGCAGCATCCAATAAAGGTTGCCATGGTCGATGCCAGCCTCTTCAGGTTCAAGTTCAATCTCCAATTGGTAGACCATTGTGGGGCCTCCTAGAGGGCAGCTTGTCTGGGATGGGGTGGTTTGGGTCGCGTCATTATAAACTGCCATTGCCAGAACTGACATCACGAACTTTGCGGGGTAAGCGGCCAGGGCATGAATAATTCCCTGGCTGTGTTCTGTAAGTGACTGCCTAAAAAATACCGGCTGCTGAACGAATGGTTTGAGGAGCCCTAATAGTTCGAAGAATCTGAGGGGATTCAATGAGCAATAGTTATTAATTATTGCTTAATATAACCGGAGCGCCGGAGCGGCTCGAAATAAAGCAATCCAAAGCGAACGATTTATAGGCGAAAAAACCAAGAGAACTCTATCTGCTGCGAATATCCGATTTCGGAACTTCGGCAGCTTTTTCGGTAGCGTTCCGCATTTGTTTAGCAACGCAGGGCTGCCGCTTTGTTTCCGCTCATCCTGCTTTTCGAGCTATAGTTAACTCCCGCTCATTGCGCGTTAAATATGACGGGAAACAGGTACTTCAATATTGCTCCCATGATCCAGATAATAAGTACTAAGCTTGAGATCACGGCCAATCCTTCGGCAATTGCCGATATGAGCGTTGAACTGAGGCTGTCAAATTCCTGTTGCCCCGCCTCGTTGCGTCGGCGGAGCCGACGCTGCCGCACCCACATTTGCAGCATGAAGACGACCGGAACAAGGGCAAGAGAAATGAGTAGGGAATATTCAGGACTGTCCATTAATAGTCAACCTTTTCTTTGTAAAGTATCGCTAAGGAAAATTTTAACAGTTATTTTGCTTTTCTTTTTTCTGTCAGCGCATAAACTTGGGCAGCTCAGCATCACCCGTAACGAAATCAGTTCCAACTCTAAATACTTGGCTGATCCGTGAATCTAAGGTCGAAGGTACGACATATCGCAAATGCTAAGTGGTAAAATTAGCAGGTATTTTAGGGGTTATCCGTACCCAATCCCTACAGCGATGATATCGGCTGAAGTTTCCTCGCTAATAATGCTGAGACACGCCTATCGTAAACAGCAATTATACTATCACAGTCATCGGCGGTCACCGAGTTTACGCACCTATGTGCGCACCATACTTTTGTCAAACGATATTAACGCGAAACGAATTTCAGTACACAGTGCCTTATTTATTGCAGTAATGGCAAAAACCGCCCCTTGGGGCCCTTGGGGACAATTTTGACATAATCGATTCCAAGACAATTCAGGTATCCAAAAGACTGGGCGTGCCCAGTAAAACATACAGCGACGGCAACCTCCACTGGCAAAGGCGCTTCTGAATAGACCATGTCAATAACAAATTGGACTTGTTTGATTTTCACCCGGACACTACCGACTTGCGTCACAAAATATTCTAGCGCGATTGCTCGCGTATATCGTCATCTTCCTTCATGAGTGATAAGCCCGGTCATTCAATGTCGATAGCGGTTACCATGCGCCCAGTCACAGATCGACGTGAGATGGGGGTGTTTATTAATGTTCCCTGGCGAATCTACGCAGATGATCCGATGTGGGTGCCGCCGTTACGCTTGGAGCGGCGCCTGCATTTTTCCAGATTTAATCCGTTTTTCAAGCACGGAGAATGGCAGGCATGGGTGGCTTACCAGAATAATCAGCCTGTGGGAAGGATCAGCGCCCAAATTGATCAATTACACCGGCAACGCTATGGGGCCGATACTGGCCATTTTGGCTTGCTGGAATGCATCGATGACGCGGGAGTAGCCGCAATTCTGATCCATGCCGCAGAGCGGTGGTTGGCCGCGCGGCAGACTAAGCACGTCAGCGGACCCTTCAATTTATCCATCAATCAGGAGTGTGGCGTCCTGGTGGATGGCTTTGATACGCCGCCGATGGTGATGATGCCGCACTCGCGTAAATGGTATGGCCGGTTGCTCGAAGAGCAAGGCTATCAGCCGTTGAAGGATCTGCTTGCGTATTGGGTGGAGGTAGACTTTGAGATACCCCGGGTAATGAGCGCCTTAATCAAGAAATTTTCCAATCAGGTACGGGTAAGGCCGCTACGCCGCGACAACTTTGGCGAAGAAATGGAAATTCTGCGTGAGATATTCAATGATGCGTGGTCGGAGAATTGGGGCTTCGTTCCTTTCACCAAGGCTGAGTTTGCCGAGCTTGGTACTAGCCTTCGTCTGCTCGTACCCGATGATTTTATCCAGATTGCCGAGGTTGACGGTATCCCGGCGGCATTTATGGTGGGATTGCCTAACCTCAACGAGGTCTTCGCCGAGCTTAACGGACAATTATTCCCATTCGGCTGGGTTCGCCTGATAAGGCAACTTAAAACCAGAGGAATTCGTACGGGCCGGATACCATTGATGGGGGTGCGCAAGCAATTCCAGAACACTCCGCTGGGCATGGCCCTGGCTTTCATGGTGATTGATGCCCCCCGGCAATTAGCGCTTTCACGCGGGGTCCGGGCGGTTGAATTGTCATGGATACTGGAGGATAACAAAGCAATGCGCGGAATTCTTGATAGTATAGGGTCCAGGCAATACAAGCGATATCGGATATATGGAAAAACACTGTGATCCGCCATCTGACAACAGGACAGTGGCAGTAAAACAATATCGGTGCCAAATTTAAATGAATAAAAAGGATCAATTTACCGCTGTCGTGCTAGCGGCGGACCGTACCGCTAATGACCCAATTGCCGGTAAAACTGGCATGGCCTGCAAGGCAATCGCACCGATCCATGGGACGCCAATGATCATACGTGTATTAGATGCGCTGGAAGTCAGTGATATGGTGAATGCGATTGTTGTGTGCGGACCACCCGCATCCGCGCTTCCCGGTTGCCCTGAGTTGGAGAAGCGGATCGAGTGCGGTCGCGTCACATGGCTACCGAATCTCGATTCCCCCAGTCGTAGTGCCAATAGCGGCCTTGCACACATCGATAGGGACGCTCCCGTATTGCTGACGACAGCGGACCATGCGTTATTGACGGCGTCGATTGTTCAGTATTTTTTAGGCAGGTCACAGGCGACAGACGGCGACGCCACGGTAGGGGTGGTTAAATACGAAGATGTCGCAACTGCTTTCCCCGGCGTAAAGCGAACTGTCATACGGCTGCGCGACGGGGGCATCTGCGGTTGCAATCTTTATGCATTCCTTAATAATCGTGGCCGCGGTTTAGTTTCGTTCTGGCAGCGAGCGGAAGATCTGCGCAAACGTCCCTGGCTATTGATTGCGCAGATATTTGGTCCTACGGCTGTTCTATCCTATTTGTTTGGAGCGCTGACGCTAGACCGGGCGCTCCATGCGGTCTCAGCGAAGACTGGCATTGAAGTGCGGCCGATATTTCTGCCTTATCCCCAAGCCGGCGTGGACGTTGATAAGGTCGAGGATATGCTGCTGGCGGAAGCCGTCCTCGCAGGAACCGTGTCGCTCTCTCGGGAAAAAGTGGATTTCCGCGATCCGCTTCCGTAGTGTAAAGCCCGCCTTACTATCCACAGAGAGATTTCGTGAAAATAATAGAACGATATATCACGCGTGAATTACTTATACCGTTTATGGTGGTTGTCGTTATCCTGGCGGCGTTATTCTCGAGTTTCAGTAGCGCCCGCTTTCTCGCCGGGGCCGTAACGGAATCGCTTGGCATTGCCGCCATGCTGAAGCTCGTGTTGTTGAAGACTTTGATTGCGCTGGAGGTGCTGATGCCCATCGCCCTCTATGTCGCTATTATCATAGGTCTCGGCCGACTGCACAGGGATCAGGAAATTAACGTACTGCGTTCGGCGGGAGTCAGCGAGCACCGCATTACCTACGCCGTACTCATAGTTGCCGTTCCCGTGGGCCTTCTCAGCGGTGTCCTTTCTGTCTTCGCACGTCCGTGGGCCTATGAAGAAAGCTATATCCTGAACGCGCAGGCAGAGGCTGAATTAAATATGGATCGGTTTCAGGCTGGGCGTTTCTATGGAAGCGAGGGCAGCGGCAGAGTAGTCTATATACGAGCCAAGGATAGCGCCGGCAAACAGATGACGGATGTGTTTCATTACATCAACAAAGGTGGTAGCAGCGAGATCACGATCGCGCAGGAGGCTCACCAGCAGGAACCGGCAACTGGCGAACGACCTCAAATACATTTACTTCATGGCCTGAATTACCGGCTCATGCATTCCGCAGCAAGAGATACCGTTGTGCAGTTCGAAAAATTGGTATATTTCACGGATAATGGCAATGCATTGGATTACAAACGCAAGGCCGCTGCTACCATTGCCCTTGGGAAATCCGACCAGCCACGTGACATTGCCGAATTCCAGTGGCGGGTCTCACGTCCTATTGCGACCATTCTTCTGGCGCTTATCGCCGTGCCATTCAGCCGTGCGTCACCTCGTCAGGACAAGGGTGACAGGACTTATTATGTTGCAGCCCTAGTTTTTGCGATCTATTATATTCTGAGCGGGCTAGCCCAAACGTGGGTGGAGCAGGGCACGGTCGGCAGAGTTCCTGGTGTTTGGTGGCTGTACGTATTAATGTTCACGGCTGCACTTAGCTTGCTGTCACCTGGTTTCTGGCAGAAGCTTCTCCGGCGCCAATGACGATAATTAACCGCTACCTTGCCTTGCGGGTTTTAATGGGTCTGGGCATTGCAACCGCGGTACTTTTGCCGTTATTCAGCTTTCTCGACTTGCTCGATCAGCTTGACGATGTGGGAAAGGGAACCTATCGCATCCAGGATGCGTTCTTGCATACCGCGCTACTGCTGCCACGCAGATTTGTCCAACTTGCACCGTTTATTGCGCTGCTGGGCAATGTAGCGGCCTTGGGACGTTTGGCTGTCAATTCAGAGCTGACCGCATTACGGGTGGCGGGAGTTTCTCCGATTCGTATCAGTATGGCCCCGCTTGGCGTTGGGCTGATCCTTTTATTATTTATTGCCATACTGGAACAGTTTATTGCTCCACAACTTCAGCAGAGAGCCGTTTCATTCCGCGCCGTCGCGCTTGACAAGAGCGCGGCACTTGGCAAGCATCTGGGTATCTGGACGCGGGATGAGCGGAATATATTGCGTATCGGTGAGATGCTGCATGCAAAAAGGGCTGCAGATATAGAAGTCATGCATTTTGATGAGAACGGTCGCCTGCTGACCTATACCTATGCTAAATATGCTGATCTCATAGCTGATGATTTATGGGAGCTAAGTGACGTCACCACCAAGACATTTACGGAAAAACGCATCGAGTCCGTAAGCACAAGCTCGATGAATTGGAAATCATTTCTGAATCCGGATGACATCTCTACACTGACTAAGTCTCCGGAAGCCCTTTCGCCCATTGAGTTGTTTCTACATGTGCGTTTCCTGCGTGCCACCGGTCAAGAGGCAGATGCCTATGCGCTGGCTTTATGGCGAAAGGTAGGGGGAGCATTGACAACAATCGCGATGTTGTTACTTTCCATACCCTTTGTTTTCGGATCGGTACGGGCAGGCCTTGGCAACAAGCTGGTACTGGCGTCAATGCTCGGTATCAGTGTTTATTTGTTTGATCAGGTTATCGCAAATGTGGGTTTATTGTTGCATTTGAATCCGGCGCTAACGGCGCTTTCCCCCGGATTATTATTGATCCTCCTTGCTAATTTCTGGTTGCGGCGGGTTTTTTAGCCGCTTGCTTATTATTTCCCATTAGAGTAGAAGGACTCGGCACTCGTTCCGGATAGCGTATTGCCGTAGGGTGATATGGCAATATTTCGATCTGTGTGTTCCTGCGTACAGCCGGCAGCCACTACGAACATAGCAGGTCATTCAATGATTTCAAATCCAGATACAGACAAACGACCTCGGAATATCTCAGTGATAACTTACATCTATATCCTTGGAGATAGTGAGGCGAACATCTGGGGCTTGAGCGGCCGTGAGCGACTGCAACGGATGTTAAAGACATTTATCCAGACCAGGCTGGTCGAGAGTCCCGAGCAGATTCCAGTACATGCGCCAGCATTATTTTTGCGGGCAGATCATTTGTATGATGCCAGGGTCCTGACGGCATTGATTAACACGCGAGCGAACCTAGTGCTTAGCAGCGACGACGGCCAGTCGGTCGCAATCCGGATTACTGATGGAAATATGCCTCGTGTGCTGGCAAATTTTATGGACGGGGAAAAAGGAGAGGCTTTCTCTGCCTTGCCTCGTTACACATTAGAAGATTTGAATCTGTTCGGCCTTCAGCAAAATCTCAAGAAAAGGGACCTGCCTTACATATTGCTTATCAGTAGAGATAACTGCCAACGGCTGGAGTCAGAACTATTTGCCCGATCGTACAAAGGCGTGACCGACCTCGTGACAAAATGGCTCTGGCCCATACCCGCATTCTGGGCTGTCCGCGTTTGTGTACGCCTCGGTATACGGCCAAACCAAGTTACGCTGCTCAGTCTTGTGTTTGCCGTGCTGGCCGGGTTTGCCTTTTGGTATGGCCACTATGGCATGGGTCTGGTGATGGGATGGTTGATGACCTTTATGGATACTGTCGACGGGAAATTGGCGCGAGTAACCGTTACCTCAAGCCGTTTTGGAGATGTGCTCGATCACGGCCTGGATATTATTCATCCACCGCTATGGTATATGGCTTGGGGTGTAGGGTTGACAGCAACACTAACGCAGGTATCTGACTTGCCAATAATGTTCTGGCTGATACTTATCGGTTATGTTGGTGGCCGATTGTGTGAAGGAGTTTTCCAGTTGTGGATCGCATCATTTGATATTTTTATCTGGCGCCCGCTGGATTCATTTAACCGGCTGATTACTGCCCGGCGTAATCCTAACCTGATCCTGTTGACATTCGGCTGGTTTATAGGCCGGCCGGACATCGGACTCTGGTCGGTAATTATCTGGCATCTCCTCTCAACCATCTTTCTTGCTGTTCGGGTAATGATGGGTTGGCAAGCACGGCGGTTCCACGGGCCCTTACGATCATGGTTTGAGGAAATTGTTCCTGGTCAGGATGAAGGGAAACTGGCGGTTCGTATTTTTGCACCTTTAGCGGTTAGGATAAATGATAAAAAATTCACGGATTAATAGATTGAGGTCTGGAGCAGCCATGATCGGATTTCTCTTCAATCCTCTCAGCGGACGTATTCGCAAGCGCAAGGATGCAATAAGGCGGGCACTCGCCGGGATTCCGGGTGCAACCTGCAGTGAAGTAACGAATGCACCTGAGATTAAAGCATCGGTGGATGCCTTTGTACAGGCAGACATTGATTTGCTGGTAATTGTTGGCGGGGATGGTACCGTGCAGGGAGTCTTATGTCATTTATTTGCAACGCAACCACTCGCCAGATGGCCTGTGCTAACGGTTATCCCGGGTGGTACAACCAACATGACGGCGCTGGATCTGGGTATCTGCGGTAGACCGGAATTTATCCTCCAGCAATTGAGGGGGTATCTGCTGAAGCAGATACCCCCCGTATTTTTGCAGCGCCATGTGCTGTGCATTGAACAAGCCGGGGCGGCAAAGGTTTATGGGATGTTTTTTGGTGTCGGACTTATTGCCCGCGCTGTGATATTTTCTCAGAGCAAGATAAAACAGTTGGGCATTACCGGAGAAATTTATTCAGGTATTATCACACTTGGTTACCTTATCGGCTTGATTTTCGGACGTCGTCACGGGGCATGGGCGCCGGTTCGGATGTCAATTATCGAGAGGAATATTGAGCTGCATCATGGAACCTACGCGTTTCTTTTCGCCAGCACCCTGGAGCGCCTGTTGTTTGGCATGCGTCCGTACTGGGGACAGGAGGAGGAACCGCTTCATATAACATTCGTCCGGCAGAAACCGAAGCGTTTCTTACGCTCGTTATTGGCGCTACTTTCAGGCCGCGGGGAATCCCTTAAGGAACAAGATGGTTATCATAGTTACA
>JALYOY010000312.1 GCA_030856655.1 Pseudomonadota bacterium
ACTATATGGCTACTAAGTTAAGATGACAAGGACATGCATTTCTGTAAGTCCCTGTTTTATTGGTAGGCCGTGCCAGATTCAAAGTTTGCATTGATACCGCTCCGGCGTCTACATAACGTCTACATAAAGAAATTTCTTACGGATAATTATCCGTAAGAAATTGTTTATAATGGTGCCGACACCAAGAGTCGAACTCGGGACCTTCTGATTACAAATCAGCTGCTCTACCAACTGAGCTATGCCGGCGCGGGTTTAATTATAGAGACTGGGAAGTGAGCGAGGAAACTTGTGGAGGCACTGCAAAAAAAGTAATCGGGGAAATTATTTGATGACCTGAAAGCGGCGCTTCTCACCCTTCAAGGATACCGAGCTTCGTGATGATGACTGGGGTTTGCTCAGATCTTCAATGCCGATTCCAGTTTGTTTTGTGTCTGTTTCACCCTCCGGCGGAAAAAGAATACCCTGTGAAGTTTCCTTGGCGAATATTCCTTGAACTGCATTAACCGGTACGGAGATTTCGCGCGAGACGCTATTAAAGCGAGCAGAGAATTGGATCACATCGTTGCCGAGTGTAAGGTGATGTGCCGCGTCATGGCTGATGTTGAGTACAATCTCGCCGTCCCTCACAAACTCGTTTGGTACACGAGTCTGGGTATCTACCTTAACCGATAAGTAAGGTGTATAACCGCTATCGGAGCACCATTCGTAAATAGCACGAATCAAATAAGATTTGGTGGAAAGCTCTTTCATTTGCGCATCGCCTTCTCGGAAGCGGTAAGTGCATCAATGAACGCTGGCCTGCTGAACAGGCGTTCGGCAAACTTTAATAGGGGCGCAGCCTGTTTGGGTAGCTGAATGCCATAATGGTCCAGCCGCCACAGCAGTGGAGCAATCGCCACATCAAGCATGGAAAATTCGTCCCCCAACATGTATTTCTGTTTAACGAACACCGGCGCAATCACGGTTAAATTATCGCGGATCGTCGCGCGCGCTTTATCTGAAGTTTTCTGATTGCCGTGCTCGACTGAGTCAATATGACAAAAAAGTTCCTGTTCAAAGCGATGCAGAAACAGTCGCGCGCGAGCACGCATCACCGGATCTGCAGGCATCAGTTGCGGATGCGGAAAGCGGTCATCAATATACTCATTGATGATATTGGATTCATACAGAATAAGATCGCGTTCTACCAATACCGGTACCCGGCTATAAGGGGTCATTACGGCCAGATCTTCCGGTTTATTGTGAAGATCGACATCAATGATCTGAAAATCCATTCCCTTCTCGTACAGCACGATACGGCAGCGATGGCTAAACGGGCAAGTAGTGGCTGAATACAAAGTCATCATGATTCGCGACTCGCTGGTACGATCGGACCGAATACTTTTGGAAAATAAAAAATAATCAATGGATGTCCTTCCAGAATTCATGTTTCAGCGCGTAGGTCAACCCCAGCATACCGAACAGAAAGAGCATCACAATTATTCCCAACTGCACTCGTTTGGTGGCTGCCGGTTCACCCAGATAAACGAGGAAATTTACAAGATCAGCGGCATACAAATCATATTCTGTTTTAGAAAGTATCCCGGGCGTACCCAGTTTCAGTTCTTTTACCTCGTGCTTGCCGCCATGACCGTCGTCAACCGTCCTTACCGCGAGCAATTGCTCCCCCTGCAGTTGATAGAGCGCATGAGGCATGGCAACCTTATCAAATAGCAAATTATTCCAACCGGTGGCCGTCGATTCGTCACGGTAAAACTTACGTAGATATGTATAGAGCCAATCTGCACCGCGAGAACGGGCGATCACTGAGAGATCAGGCGGGGCTACGCCGAACCATTGTTTTGCGTCCTTTTTTTTCATTGCAATGGTCATGAGTTCGCCCACTTTTTGTCCGGTAAAAATAAGATTATCGGTGATTTGATTTTCACTGAGCCCTATGTCCCGCAACCGGTTGTATCGCATGTATTCAGCGCTGTGACAAGTCAGGCAATAGTTTACAAAAGTCTGCGCGCCGCGCTGCAAAGAGAGCTTGTCGGCTGGATGGATCGGCGCCTTGTCCAACTTCATTTCGGGACCGCTGGCAAATGCAACGAGTGGAAGCAGGCATAAAATACATAAAATCTCTGTTATTTTTCTCATTCTTTTACTCTTGTCGGCTCAGGCTTGGTCTTATCTATTTTGCTGTACCACGGCATAAGAACGAAAAAGGCAAAGTAGATTACCGTGAATATTTGCGCTAGCAGCGTATAGAGAGGCGTGGGCGATTTCGTGCCAAGCCAACCTAACACGAAGACGCTAATGACAAAAAGCGTGAGGGCGATCTTGAAATATGGCCCTTTGTAGCGGATCGATTTTACGGGGCTGCGGTCCAGCCAGGGCAAGAGGCAAAAAATGGCAACCGAAGCTCCCATCAGTATAATGCCCCAGAGTTTCGCGTCTATCCAGAGAAAGTTGACAGTGACGGCTCGCAGCATCGAGTAATAGGGAGTGAAGTACCATACCGGCGCGATATGGTCCGGTGTTTGAAGCGTATTGGCAGGAATGAAATTGTTGTACTCGAGGAAATATCCGCCCATCTCCGGCGCAAAAAATATAATGCTACAAAAAACAATCAGAAATACCACCACGCCGAAAATGTCTTTTACCGTGTAGTAGGGGTGAAAAGGAATGCCATCTACCGGAATGTGCGTTACGGGATTTTTATTTGCCTTGATTTCAATGCCATCCGGATTATTTGAGCCGACTTCATGTAATGCCAATATGTGAACCACCACTAATGTCACAAGCAAAACCGGCAGAGTCACGACATGGTAAGCAAAAAACCGATTGAGCGCGGCATCCGACAGCATGAAGTCTCCCAGAAGCCAGTTTGAGAGGGCTTGCCCGACTTCGGGAATCGCGCCGATCATGCTTACAATCACTTGCGCGCCCCAGTAG
>JALYOY010000322.1 GCA_030856655.1 Pseudomonadota bacterium
GTACTACTGTGGTCAGGAACTTGGCGGGCATGAGAGTCAGGTGAAAGGTTATAAAAAAAGCAAAGCAAGAAAAGGAAAAAGAAGATAAAAAAGAGGGAAAAGCCAGAGCAAAAGCAAAGACAAGAGCAGAGCGGCAACAAAAATTATGGAAGGGGTTAATATCCAATGGAGCTGGTGGGAAAAAGAGCAAAAGCAGCTAATTAGAAAAGTGGGTTTTAAGCGCTTTCAGGGCGTTTTAAATATTTAGCAGTAGGGTAGGATGGGTAAGGCAGTTTAAGCGCCATGAGAGCGCTTATATTTCCATTAAAAGGCATTTTACACTGATAGAAAGGGTATGAGTTTGGTAATGACGCCTATTTCTCTTAAAGTTCGCTTTAAGAAAGCCAAGAGCCATAAGCTAACCGAACGTGACATTGAGTTACTGAAATTCATTAACCTGTTTGGTTTTTGCGAGATGCCGTACCTGGAGCAGCGGTTTGGGTTGAAGAAGCCCCGGAGCTATCAGGTGGTTAACCGGCTAGTGGAGGGTGGGCTGGTTAAGCATGAACGGGTGTTTCATGGTCGCCCTGGCATTTACCGGCTTAGTCCCAAGGGCGCGCAGTTAACAGGCTTGCCGCGACTCGTTCGAGTGCCGCTGGCTACTTATCACCATGATATCACGCTGATTCAGGTTTATCTGCGCTTGCGAGTGGCGTATCCGCAGGCGGACTGGATCAGTGCGCGGTCTTTGCTGCAAGCCAAGCATGCGGACGGGGTAGGGCGGCGGGGGCATTTGCCGGATGGCGTGCTGGTTCTAGAGGGTGGGAAGCAGGTCGCGATTGAGGTTGAGTTGACGATGAAAGGTCGGCACCGACTGGAGAAGATATTGAAGTCGTATGCAGGGGCTTTTGATTATGGCGAGGTGTGGTATTACTGTGCGGCGAATGTCGCGGCGGCGATGCGGCCTCTCGTGGAGAAGCTGCCGTTTATCAAAATTTATTCGGTGAAGGAATTTCTGGCATGAGCAAAGGCGGTGGCGGTGATTTTGGGGATTATATTGCCGAGAAACCACGGCAAGCGTTGCAGCTGGGGGTTATGGCAGCGGTTGCCTTCTGGTTGGTGCCGGCGGCATTTATGGGTTTAATTCTTTTTCTGCTGTTTCATCGTGTGCTTAAAGTTGACTGGTACTGGGTACTCGGTGCAGGGTTTCTGATGTTAGGGATGGTAGTGTTTATAGAAGTCCGTTCTACTCCTTTTCAGTTGTCTTTCATTGAAAATTTACAGCACTTGCTGAGAGTAGGCTTTGCCCATAATGTGCTTATTTTTAAAGCCATTTTTAGTGGCGAACCCGAAGCTATTTTTTCCGCGCTCCGGCAAAGTTTGGGCTTTGCCGGAGTATTTAGTTTTTTCATTGCGGGATTACTGAGTGTGCTGGAGCTAATTCCTAATTCAGCGTATGAGCGGGACTTGCGCGCCTTGCAGCGCAAGCAGGCGGTTGCGCGGGGTCAGCTGGTCATGGGTCTAGGGCATCGTTCTTCGGTGCTTGAGCGGGTGATTAACCGCAACGTGCCACCACCGACGGGTACTCGGTTAGGGGTGTCCCTTACAACGCAGCAGGCGGTGGTGGTGCCGGATGAGACGGTTAACCAGATGGTGCTGGTGTTAGGCACGACCGGAGGCGGCAAGACGGTGACTTTGCGCCGCTTTAATCAGCATGCCTTGGTGCAGGGGTATCCGCAGATTATCGTGGATGGCAAGCCAACGGATGAAAATGTGGCGTGGGTGCAAGCGGTGGCACAGCAGCAGGGGCGCCCTTTCTTTGGGTTTAACTGCGGGGGCTATGATCATTACGACTGTCTGGCGCATGGCGGCTATACCGAGCTGAAGGACAAACTGATTTGCCTGAAGGAAGACTGGGCGAGTGATTACTACCGCTCGATTGCGGAAGACTATCTACAAACCACCTTTGAGGTTCTCTTGGCGCAGCCGGAGCCGTTCGATTTGAGAACCGTTGTAGATTGCCTGGACTACGACACGCTGGCGGTAAAGATACGGGGATTAAACGATACAAGACTGGTAGAGAGGGCGCGGCGGTTAGAGAATTACGAGCGCAAGGACATTACAGGCTTGCAGGCGCATTTGAACTTGTTGATCCATTCTGAGCTGGGGCGTTTTTTTGAAACGGCCCCTAACCTGTTCAGTCTGGCTGATGTCATTGAGCAAGGCGGGGTAGCCTACTTTGCATTACCGGCGTTGCGCTATCCTACCTTTGCCAAGGTATTGGGCAAGTTGGTGATCAATGACATCAAGGCAGTAATTGACCGGGTGCCTGTCAAGCGGCTATTTACCGTATTCGATGAATTTTCAGTGTTTGCAGGGGAGCCGATTCTGAACCTGGTCAACATGGGGCGAGGCAAAGGTATCCATGCGATTTTTGGG
>JALYOY010000323.1 GCA_030856655.1 Pseudomonadota bacterium
GCTCAGCGCAGCTTCAGCATGGAGCATGCGGCACCTACACCCAACGCCGCAGGTGCAGTGCATGCCTTGACCGAAGCAAGCGATAAACTGATCGATAATCTGATTGACTGGCTTGCCGAGAAATTACCGGAAGAAACGAATGGTGGAAAGTGGTAGATTTCCCAATTATCATTTCAGTGACCCAAATACTTCTTGCAGCAGCTTGCTGCCCTGGTCCATCGGATTATTACGGATGAGGCGCTCTTCTTCCGCCATCATCGTATAAAGACCATCCAGTGTTTTTTGTGTAACGTAGCTTTCGATATTGACGTGCTTTTCCGACACGAGACCAAATTTCGCGCCCTTGCCGGCGAACTCGTTATATTTCTTGGCCAGTCCCACCTGATCTGTCGCGTTTTTCACGATTGGAAGGAATTTTTGAGCCAGTTCCTCCGAAGTGTTGCTACGGAAATACTGAGTGGCCGCGTCATCAGCTCCAGCAAGTATCTTTTTAGCGTCTTCCACTGACATCTTTTTCACCGCATCCATCATCAGCGGCCTGGCTTCAGTTGCTGCCGTCTCCGCTGCGCGATTCATGGCTACGATCAATCCATCGGCATACTTGCTCATGCCCAAAGTACGCATAGGCTTCGCCGCTTTTTGCAGGGCTCCGGGCAATGGAATCCTGACTTTGGGATTCTCAAGAAATCCGTTCGTTACCGCCAGCTTATCAACCGCCGCGTTGACACCTTGGATGAGTGCTTGTTTCAGGCCATCGGTTGTATCTTCCTCAGAAAGGGCATCGATTCCCGTAGCAAAGGCCGGCGCGGAAAGAAAAAAACAGACAAAAAAAGCAGGGGTGGCGCGCATTGGAGTAACTCCTATGATTATGCGGGAATCCTTAATGTCCTGAATGAGCGGTTATGCTATACCAGCATCATGCGCCTGCTGATCGGCATGGTAACTGGAGCGTACCATCGGGCCACAGGCAGCGTTGCTGAAACCCATTTCAATTGCGGCGCGTTCGAATTCCTTGAATCCATCCGGCGGCACATAACGCAATACGGGTAAATGTCCAGTGCCGGGTTGCAAATATTGACCGATTGTAAGCATCTCGACATCGTGTTTGCGCAAATCACGCAGCACTTCAAGAATTTCCTCATCGGTTTCTCCCAGGCCCAGCATTAACCCGGATTTAGTAGGTATTCCCGGAAAATGCGCCTTGAAGTCTTTCAGCAATTTGAGCGAATGCGCATAATCCGCCCCAGGGCGGCACTGCTTGTAGAGGCGCGGCACAGTTTCAAGATTATGGTTCAACACGTCGGGCGGGCAGGCGAACAATTTTTCCAGCGCGACTTCCAGCCTTCCACGGAAATCCGGAACAAGAATTTCTATTTTTGTCCGCGGCGAATGAGATCGAATCTGATGTATGCAATCCACGAAATGCTGGGCACCGCCGTCACGCAAATCATCGCGGTCAACGCTGGTAACGACTACATATTTCAGCTTCATGGCGGCAATGGATTCTGCCAAATGCAGCGGCTCCTTAACGTCCGGCGGCAATGGTTTACCATGTGCCACGTCGCAGAAGGGGCAGCGGCGGGTACAAAGATCACCCAGGATCATGAAAGTAGCAGTACCTTTGCCGAAACACTCCCCGATATTGGGGCAAGAGGCTTCTTCGCACACGGTATGCAGTTTCTGTTCCCGCAAAATTCGCTTGACTTCGTAGAACTCCTGGCTGTTGGAAGACCGTACCCGAATCCATGACGGCTTACGCAGCAACTCACTCCGGGATTGCGGCACAATTTTAATCGGATTGCGTGCGGTTTTAGCCGCACCTTTCTGGCGAGCTTCAGTAGTCATGGCAAAAAAAACGCATTCCTTGATGTCATATCATTGGGTTCCCAAAAGCCTTGTCTGCAATTTATCGGCAAGTTTTCTGCTCAGCGTTTCCAACCCATCGACTACTCCGAGGTCTCTGGTTTGAGTTATCCGCAAACCCGAATATCCGCAAGGATGAATTGCGGCAAACGGACTGAGATCCATGTCCACATTGAGAGCAAGACCATGGTAGCAATAGCCACTTTTTATTTTCAGTCCCAAGGCGGCGATTTTTGCGCCATCCACGTACACGCCGGGAGCATTCACTTGCCCTTCGGCATCGATGCGATAGTCTTGCAATAAGTCTATCACGGCGCCTTCCATTTTTCTGACCAGCTCGCGCACGCCAAGTTTACGACGACGCATATCCAGCAGCAGATAACCAATAATTTGGCCAGGACCATGGTACGTAATTTGTCCGCCGCGATCGGTCCGGATTACGATAATGCCATCGTTGCGCAGTAGGTGTTCCGATTTGCCTGCAATGCCTTGGGTGTAAACCGGTGGATGCTGCAATAACCAGATTTCATCCGGCGTATTTTCCGTGCGCGACGCTGTAAAATCTTTCATCGCGCGCCACGTGGAAAGATAGTCTGCTACGCCGGCATATTTAATCTCGATGTTTGAACTTTTAGTACTTTGTTCAGGACTTGGTTCCAGGCAAAAAGTATCCATGCTCAAAAAGGGTATCCTGGAATGACTCGGAGTTCAGAGTATTCATAGTACCATCACTACCATTGGATGCCCGCACAGTTCCTTATACAGGGCATCCAGCTGCACACGGGAAATAGCGCGAATTGTGCAGGTGAGACTCAGATACGTATTCTTCTTGCTGATCCTGACTTCGAGGCTCGCCTCCTCAAAATCCGGGGCATGGCGTTTCACGATCATCAGCACCGTCTGGATGAAGACTTGCCGATAATACTCCGTTGATCCGGCAGTAACGGAACCATCCACGGCAGGAGACGAAATAGTGTCGCGTTTCCAGTCAATGATCGGCTTCACTGGCAAGCCGTCCACACGCCCCATGATTTTAATGGGAAAATCGCATGGATAATCGATTAAAGAGGATTGCACGGAAGTGTTCACAGACTCAGGACCTCAAAAGAGCATCATCACAATATTGAAGTACTGCCTCGCATTATGGTGATCTTGTAATTCTGGTAGAGTCGATACAGCAGAGCGAACATTGATCCCGGTTTGCCGTCGCCCACCGGTCTGCCGTCAAGACGGGTGATGGGCATGATTTCCTTAGTTGAGGATGTCAGCAGGAGTTCCTGTGCGGTACGCACTTCATACTCGGAAACCGCTCGCACTTCATGCGGAATTTTATTTGTGGCCGCCAATTCAAGCACAACATCGTAGGTTATCCCGGGCAGCATCAAGTGATTTTTGGGCGGAGCCAGTAAAATTTCGTTTTTTACCACAAAAATATTGCTGGCTGCTCCCTCGGTCATAAAACCTTCGCGCAGCAGCACTGTTTCCACCGCGCCTACATCAATTGCCATCTGTCGTAACAGCACATTCGGTAACAACGAAATGGCCTTAATGTCGCAGCGTAGCCATCGGTTGTCATTGGTCGTGATAGCGGCAACACCTGTAGCAAGCAACTCCCTCGGTGGTGCCAGCAGCGGATTGCTCATGATGAAAACCGTGGGCATGACGCCCCTGGGAAACGCATGGTCGCGCTTGGCCACGCCACGAGTGACGTGCAAATAAAGATACTGATCATCGCTTTCGTTACCGGCGACGATTTGTTCAACCAAGCTGCTCCATTCGCTGTCGGAATGTGGATTTAGCAACCGAATACCATCGAGGCTGTGCTGCAAACGGAGCAAATGTTCGGTCAAACGAAAGGGCTTGCGGGAGTACACGGGAATAACTTCATATACGCCGTCACCAAAAATAAAGCCCCTGTCCAGCACCGGAATGCGGGCTTCCTCGATAGGCATGAAATCACCGTTGAGATAAATCATATACTCAACTGAAGAACGAGCGGTCAACTGCCGGATTTAGGATCATGATCGCCCTTGTAAATAAATCGGTAGCGGAGCGCGTACGCACTAACTCGCACTAATTAAATAACAGTTGCATACTATCCCAGGCACGGCCAAAGATATTCGCTACACCCACGGTTTCCAGCGCCACCAGCGGGTATTCCGCCATCGGCTTGCCGTCGAGCGTGAATTTCACCCTACCCACTTTTTGTCCTGCATTGATAGGGGCAATCAAAGGCTGCTTATACTCCATCCTGGCTTTCAGTTTATCGGACTGGCCCTTGGGAAGAGAGAAATAAACATCATGACCGAATCCGGTCTTGAGTTTGTTCTGTGCACCTTTCCACAACTGGATGGCAACCACCTCATGCTCCTTCCGATACAGATGCACGGTATCGTAGAATTGGAAACCGTGATTCAGCAGGCGCTGGCTTTCCATAGCGCGCGCATTTTCGGACGCGGTTCCCATTACGACGGAAATTAACCGCCGCTCGCCGCGTTTGGCGGAAGTGATAAGGCAGTAACCGGCGGCTTCGGTATGACCTGTCTTGAGGCCGTCTACGTTGGGGTCGAGCCACAGCAGGCGATTGCGATTGGGCTGTGTGATCTTATTGTATGTGTACTCTCGCAACGAATAAAGCGGATAGTATTCCGGAAAATCACGGATCATGGCTGCCGCCAGCAAAGCGAGATCGTGTGCGGTGGTGTAATGCTCAGGATGCGGCAAGCCAGTGGAATTGGCGAAGCGGGTGCTCTTCATGCCTAAACGCCCTGCCTCCTTGTTCATCATCTGCACAAAGGCACTTTCTGAACCGGCCACAGCTTCCGCCAGCGCGATGCAGGCATCATTACCGGACTGCACGATCATGCCGCGCATTAATTCGTCAATCGTCACCGGCTTGTTGGGCTCGATGAACATGCGCGATCCTTGCGTGCGCCATGCACGCTCAGACACGGGCACGGTTTGCGTCAAGGTGATGCTTTTCTGCCGAAGAGCTGAAAAGACAATATGCGCCGTCATCAGCTTGGTAAGCGAAGCGGGTTCAACGCGTTCATGAACATTTTGGCTGGCCAACGCCTGCCCGCTTTGGAAGTCGGCGAGAATATAAGACTTGGCCGCCACGGATAAGGCAGGTTGCGGCGCCATGTCATGCTTAGGTTGCTGGGCGACCGCGGAAAGCGCAGAGAAGTAAAGCAATAACGGGAGTAAACGTTTCATGGCAAGATACAAAAAACGCTATTATATCCCAGCCACGGCGAACACGTTATTTGGGTCTTCCTTTCAGGCGATATGCCGAGAGCGCCGCTATCTTTTATAGCAATATTCCGCCTACGAGTATCCTGTGCTACGGTTTGCCGCGGCACAGGCTAAATCCGTCATTCCAGCCCATTCGATATTGATTGTCGGCAGAGAAACGGCGCTCGTTCTTTAATCCGTAGGAGGTTTTCTTGGCAGTTTCGCAGCCGTCAATATAGCCATCCTTGAACGCGGGCGAGTACCCGGTAAGATTATAGGTGGGCCGCGTGCTTATCGGTAGCGGTCCGGAAGGACGCTGATCCTGTCCCGTCGTTGTACAGCCCGCAATTGTAAAAAGCAAAAAAAATACCGTGCTCAAACGCATCACTGCCTCCCCTCCCTGACTAGAATCTGCTTGTAGCTAGCATCCAACAACGCTGGGGGGAAGCCGCACTTATTCCGTTCCATTTGCCCAAAATAAGTTGTTGCGTATGAAGTTGTCAACGCCTGCGCCCACCACCGAAGATACCCCCTAAAACGCCCCGGAAGATCTCGCGGCCGACCTGAGAGCCAATCGAACGCGCCGCACTTTTGGCAACTGCATCGAGAACGCCCGGATGATGACCGCCGCGCGGGCCGGTCTTGCTGAGCAGCATATCACCCAGCATATCCATTATGCCGCCCCCTTGGGAGCTCTGTGCGACGGCGCCGCCCGACTGCGGCACTGCCCTGTCCTCGGGCTCTTGCTTGACCGCGGTACGGCTTTTGATTATTTCATATGCCGATTGGCGATCCACAAGCTGTTCGTAATGGCCATAAAAATTGGACGATTTGATGATAGCCGCCCGTTCCCCGTCGGTAAGCGGCCCGATTCTTGAACTGGGTGGCAAAATGAACGCGCGCTCTACGAAAGATGGACTCCCCTTCTCGTCCAATAACGATACAAGCGCTTCGCCGACGGAAAGTTCGGTGATTGCATTCTCAATATTAAAGTTAGGGTTGGAGCGCATGGTTTGAGCCGCCGACTTGACCGCTTTCTGGTCACGCGGTGTGAACGCGCGCAGCGCATGTTGCACACGGTTGCCAAGCTGGCCCAAAACACGCTCGAGAACGTCAAATGGATTCTGTGTCACGAAATATACCCCGACACCCTTGGAGCGTATCAATCGGACGACCTGCTCTATTTTCTCCAACAGCGGCTTGGG
>JALYOY010000003.1 GCA_030856655.1 Pseudomonadota bacterium
TATTTGAAGCCCGTTCCCCCAAGGATGCGGGGGTGCTTGCGGAAGTCACAGGTATTGTATCGTTCGGAAAAGATACTAAAGGCAAACAACGTTTGGTTATTACCGACCTGGATGGAGTTTCGCATGAATACCTGATTCCTAAGGACAAGCACGTCACGGCGCATGATGGGCAAGTAGTGAACAAAGGGGAGAGTATCGTCGACGGGCCCGCTGATCCGCACGATATCCTCCGCCTGCTAGGAGTGGAAGCTTTGGCGCGCTACATTACTGACGAAGTCCAGGACGTGTACCGCCTGCAGGGTGTGAAGATCAATGACAAGCACATCGAGGTGATTGTGCGTCAGATGTTGCGCCGGGTGCAGATCGTTGATGCTGGTGACACGCGCTTTATTCCAGGTGAGCAGGTTGAGCGCGCGGACCTTTTGGCGGAAAACGAACGGGTAGTGATAGAGGACAAGAAAACAGCGGTATACGAATTCATGCTGCTGGGTATCACCAAGGCATCGCTTTCCACCGACTCGTTTATTTCCGCTGCCTCCTTCCAGGAAACCACGCGTGTGCTGACCGAAGCGGCTATTATGGGCAAGAAGGACGATCTGCGCGGCCTCAAGGAAAATGTGATCGTGGGACGGCTCATTCCCGCGGGGACTGGTCTAGCTTTTCACAATACCCGCAAGAAGCAGCGGCAATTGCTAAACACGGGTGAAAGTCACGCTTTTGGCGAAGAAGATACAGGGGAAATACGCAACAGGGGATATACTGTTTAAGATGACATCCAGATTGAATCAGGCACTGCCGCTAGTTCTTCAGTGAATGTCGAAGTAGCCATGATGGCGTGATCCGGATATTCATGATTAACGATATCCGGTATTGCTACGCGAGTGTACCGGGTAAATAAGCAAAGTAAGCCCGGGGGCTCGTACCCGTATTTGAGGATGAATATGATGTCGCGCCGGCACAAAGACAATTCACCATTCATGAGGCGCATCTGTGCCGGGCAATTTAATCGCCTCTTGATAGCGAGGCGAACAGCATCAGCCAGCATCCTGCTCACATCTGCCGTCGAGATCGCTGTTCTATCCAACTGCCGGGTTTAGGTTAAAGCAGAAATGGAAGGTCTGAATTATGCCAATTGATATCAATGCCATATTTTCCGAGACCCGCGGCAGGAATTTCGAACTTTTCGAAGACCATGTCAATCCGGTCTTTGTCAAGGTTTTGCGTACGCTCGGTTTCAACCGCTCGTGGGTGCGTGGCGAGGGTCCCTATCTTTGGGACGAAGCGGGTACGCGCTACCTGGATTTCCTTACCAACTGGGGCGTCTTCAATTTTGGTCGCCGCCATCCGGCCATCCGAGGAGCGTTGCAGCAAGTGCTGGACTCCGATTTTCCTGGATGGGTTGGCTTCGACGCTCCTCCACTTGCCGCTGCTTTGGCTGGTGAACTTGTAAAACGCATGCCGCCGGGCCTGGACACTGTTTACTTCAGCAATTCGGGAACTGAAGCCATCGAAGCGGCAATCAAGTTTGCGCGTGCATATACCGGCCGGCCTTGCACAGCTCATCTGGCGAAGGCATTCCACGGCCTGACCATGGGAGCTCTCTCATTGAACGGGGAAGCGAGTTTTCGGAGGGGTTTTGAGCCGATGCTACCGGGTAGTTCAGAAGTGAAGCTTGGTGATCTCTTCGGTCTTGAGGCACGCCTTGCTCAGGGCGATGTCGCCGCCTTCGTCGTTGAGCCAATTCAGGGCAAGGGTGTCAATATTGCCAGTGACGAATATCTCCTTGGTGCGCAGGATCTGTGCCGGAAACACGGCACACTGATGATCTGCGACGAGGTGCAATCAGGCATGGGGCGTTCAGGACGCTTCCTGGCAAGCCAATGGATCAATAACCTGCAGCCAGATATCATTTGTCTGTCTAAAGCACTTTCGGGCGGTTACATCCCCGTAGGCGCGACAATTACTCGCCGGACAATTTACGATAGCGTCTACGACACAATGCATCGCGCGATCGTTCATGCCTCCACCTTCGGCATGGGCAATATGGCAATGGCGGCAGGGCTGGCTTCGCTTAGTGTCCTGGACGACGAGAATCTTGCCGAGCGCGCCAATATACTCGGCGCCCGGTTTCGCAGCGGTATCGAAGCAATGGTGCCGCGTTTTGAATTCCTGAAGGGTGTGCGCCAGCGGGGCCTGATGATTGCTATCGAGTTTGGTCAGCCGGAATCGATTTCGCTAAGAGCAGCGTGGACCATGGTCAATAAAATGGACGAGAATCTTTTCGCCCAAGCGATTGTTCTCCCGCTTCTGGATGACCACCATATCCTCACCCAGGTCGCCGGCCATGCCATGCCTATCGTCAAAATCCTGCCGCCCCTCAATATCAGCGAAACAGATGTGGACTGGTTTTTGGAAGCACTTGAGGACGTAATGGTAAAGCTGCACAAGTTTCCGGGCCCGGCTTGGGAAGTATTGAAGAAGCTAGGCAGCCACGCGCTCACCGCGAAGCGGCGTGAGGGCCGGGCCGCTACCACCCAACTTCATCGCGTGCCTCTGGCTTAAGGGGAGTTGGCACATGAAACGGGACGAAATAAATGGAGCATAACAATTCACATCTTTGCCTTTACCGCCCCTCCACACATAAAGGGACTGTAGCTTGACATGGCAGGCTAAACCCCATAGAATTCGCAGTCTTTTTAAACTCCCCTAGACGAAATTACTTGGTGCGGCGGAATCCCAAGTTCTCACATGGGCCGCAGGGCGGGAGTATTGCCTCCCTGTTTTTTTAGGAAATAAAATGCCGACAATCAGCCAGTTAGTACGTAAGCCTCGTGCGGCTAGACGCGTGAAGAGCAAGGTTCCGGCTTTGGGAAATAGCCCCCAAAAGCGGGGGGTTTGCACCCGAGTCTATACCACCACACCAAAAAAACCGAACTCGGCTTTGCGCAAGGTGGCACGGGTCCGCCTGACCAATGGTTTTGAAGTATCCAGCTACATTGGTGGAGAAGGGCATAATCTGCAGGAACACTCCGTGGTGTTAATTCGTGGTGGGCGTGTCAAAGATTTGCCGGGGGTTCGCTACCATACGGTACGCGGAAGTTTGGATACTGCCGGAGTAAAAGATCGCAAGCAGAGCCGTTCCAAGTACGGTGCTAAAAAGCCAAAAGCGACTTAAGAGCAGTTGGGATGCTTTGGTATCGATCAATCAAACTGAGCGTTCGTCCACTTAAGCTGGATAATTAAACACCGAGGTTAGAAAATGCCAAGACGGAGAGAAGTTCCAAAACGCGAAATTTTACCGGACCCAAAGTATCATAATACGGAGGTGGCGAAATTCGTCAACGTATTGATGACGCGTGGTAAGAAATCCGTGGCGGAGAGGATAATTTACGGCGCTATGGATCAAATTCAGAAGAAAACCGGCAAGGATCCGGTGGAAGTATTTACGCAGGCTCTGTCCAACGTCCGTCCCATGGTGGAAGTAAAAAGTCGTCGTGTCGGAGGGGCCAACTACCAGGTTCCAGTCGAGGTGAGATCGATTCGGCGAAATGCGCTGGCGATGCGCTGGCTGCGTGATGCTGCACGCAAACGAGCGGAAAAGTCTATGGGCGCGCGTCTTGCCGGTGAATTGGCGGAAGCCGCCGAAGGTCGTGGCGGCGCCGTCAAAAAGCGCGAGGAAATTCATCGCATGGCGGAAGCTAATAAGGCGTTTGCACATTACCGATTCTAAAGACATTAGATCATTACTGCCGGACTGTATCGAAATGGTTTGGCTAAGATTCATGACGATACCCTTCCCGCCTGAAGGCTAGTTCTCGTTATTCATGGGCGTTCCTTTGTCGGGCATCCTGTGATTCAAATATTAAGGTTTATATACTGTGGCAAGAAAAACTCCCATTGAGCGTTATCGGAATATCGGTGTAATGGCGCATATTGACGCCGGTAAGACCACGACCACCGAGCGTATACTGTTCTATACTGGCGTCTCGCACAAACTTGGTGAAGTGCATGACGGCGCTGCTACGATGGACTGGATGGAGCAGGAGCAGGAGCGCGGCATTACCATTACTTCCGCCGCCACCACATGCTTTTGGAAAGGGATGGAAAATAATTATCCCGATCATCGCATCAATATCATTGATACTCCTGGGCACGTTGATTTCACCATTGAGGTAGAACGGTCTTTGCGCGTCCTCGACGGGGCCTGCACAGTATTCTGCGCCGTTGGCGGCGTTCAGCCTCAGACTGAAACTGTATGGCGTCAGGCTAATAAATACAAAGTTCCGCGCCTTGCGTTTGTCAATAAGATGGATCGCGCCGGCGCGAATTTCATGCGCGTCCATGAACAGATGCAGACTCGTCTAAAAGCTCATCCGGTGCCCGTTCAGTTGCCAATCGGCGCGGAAGAAAAGTTCGAGGGTGTGATCGACTTGGTCAAGATGAAAGCGATTTACTGGGACGATTCAACCCAGGGCATGAAATTTGAGGAACGCGATATTCCCGCCAATTTGCTGGAAAACGCCAAGCTGTGGCGTGAGAAAATGCTGGAAACCGCTGCTGAGGCGAATGAAGAGTTGATGAACAAATATCTCGAAGAAGGAGATTTGTCCGTTGCCGACATCAAAACGGGGCTGCGCATGCGTACCATCAGTAACGAGATTGTGCCTATGCTTTGCGGTTCCGCATTCAAAAATAAGGGCGTGCAAGCCATGCTGGATGCCGTGCTTGACTACTTGCCTTCGCCGTTGGATATTCGTGCGATTAATGGCGAGAAAGAAAATGGCGAGCCTGGCGAGCGCCATGCGAGCGACGAAGAGCCATTCGCCGGTCTCGCGTTCAAGATCGCCACTGATCCCTATGTCGGCCAGCTGATCTTTTTCCGCGTCTATTCCGGTGTGGTGGCTTCGGGCGATACCGTCTACAATCCCATTAAAGGACGGAAGGAGCGGATTGGGCGGTTGCTGCAAATGCATGCCAATCAACGCGAAGAAATCAAGGAAGTCCGCGCGGGCGACATCGCCGCCGCGGTGGGTTTGAAGGAAGCCGTTACCGGCGATACACTATGCGACCCCAGCGACATCATCACCTTGGAACGGATGGTATTTCCAGAGCCAGTGATTCATGTTGCGGTGGAGCCAAAAACAAAGGTCGACCAGGAGAAAATGGGCATTGCTTTAAATCGCCTGGCCCAGGAAGATCCGTCCTTCCGTGTTCGTACCGACGAGGAATCTGGCCAGACTATCATTTCTGGCATGGGCGAATTGCACCTGGAAATTATTGTAGACCGCATGAAGCGGGAATTCGGTGTGGAGGCTAATGTTGGTGCTCCGCAGGTGGCTTATCGTGAGGCTATCAGGAAGCCAGTCGAGATCGAGGGTAAATTCATCAAGCAATCCGGCGGGCGCGGTCAGTATGGTCACGTCTGGCTCAAGATGGAGCCGCATGAGGCTGGTAAAGGTTTTGAGTTTGTCGATGCCATCAAGGGCGGAACAGTGCCGCGCGAATATATTCCGGCGGTAGAAAAAGGCTTGCGCGAGACTCTTCCAAATGGAGTACTGGCCGGGTTCCCGGTAGTAGACGTTAAGGTCACGCTGTTTGATGGTTCCTATCACGACGTGGACTCCAACGAGAATGCCTTTAAGATGGCTGCCTCAATTGCATTTAAAGACGGCATGCGCAAAGCCAATCCGGCGTTACTGGAACCGATGATGGCAGTGGAAGTGGAAACCCCGGCCGATTTCATGGGCAACGTCGTAGGAGATTTATCCTCCCGTCGGGGTATGATCCAGGGTATGGATGATTTACCCGGACTCAAGGTGATACGTGCGGAAGTCCCTTTGGCGGAAATGTTTGGTTATTCAACTTCGTTACGTTCCGCGACCCAGGGACGTGCGACATATACAATGGAATTCAAGCATTACTCTGAAGCACCGAAAAGCGTAGCCGAAGCAGTGATTAATAAGAAATAACCATCATCAGGAAAAGGGCACAACATGGCAAAGAGTAAATTTGAGCGGACGAAACCGCACGTGAATGTCGGGACGATTGGTCACGTGGACCATGGCAAGACCACCTTAACGGCGGCGTTTACGATGGTATTGGCGAAGATATTTGGTGGTGAAGCGAAGAGCTACGCCCATATTGATTCTGCGCGGGAAGAGAAGGCGCGTGGTATCTCCATCAACACCTCGCACGTTGAA
>JALYOY010000009.1 GCA_030856655.1 Pseudomonadota bacterium
GAGTGAGACCCCGTTTCTCCACGTGCTTCACGATTTCCGGAAGAATTACATGAAGCGTTTGTGATCTGGGCCCACATGTCTGGCTTGGCGATTTGCCGGTAGTGAACTGCGCAGATGAGATTCAGAAGATTGGGCTTGTCTGGCATTTTTGATGAAATGAACTATATTGAAAACAACCAGCTCATTCGAACCGGATGTGCCGGGTTTGTAATTTGGTTGTAACTCATATTTGCGGGAGAAGAAAAATGGCGGAACAGCGAGAAACCTATAAGGGCCGGGAGATTATCCTTCGAACCGGAGCAGAAGCTTCTAGCGTAAGAGCTGCGGCAGGGATTCGGGAAGACGAGGCGGGCGCGGATGGGGCTGAGCTAACCATCGATGGAGAGCGAATCTTCACGGTACGTGATGCTGGCGGAGCATTTATTGCATCGGGCTTTGCCTTCGACCCCCAGCCTTTGCCAATTGCCTTAGCCAGGAAGATTATCGATTACAGGGAGACGGGGGAATAACATGGGAATCCGAAAAAATCAGTCCAGCCTGACGTCATCCGAGAAAGCAGCATTCGTTGCCGCGGTGAAAGCCCTGAAGGCAAACGGCAACTACGACATATTCGTTGCTCAACATCGCGCCGCCTTTATGGCCAGCCCTAATGATCCTGCACACCGGGGCCCGGCCTTTTTTCCGTGGCACCGGGAATATCTTCGCCGATTCGAGCTTGCTCTCCAGGAGATCGACCCAAGCGTTTCCATACCATACTGGGACTGGACAGTCGACAGGACGGCTGGAGCCTCGCTTTGGGCTTCGGATTTTATGGGCGGCAATGGAACAGGTGGCGGCCGGCAGGTTATGACCGGCCCCTTCGCTTTTTCGACTGGAGAATGGACCCTCTCCGTCTTGGATCCGGGCGATACAACCACTTTCCTTAGCCGCGCGTTTGGCGCAATGGGATCCCTGCCGACTCAACAGAGTGTCAGTGCCGCCCTAAACGTGGTTCCGTATGATTCAGCACCGTGGAACTCCAATAGCAGCACAAACACAAGCTTCCGGAATCGATTGGAGGTGGTTATTCACAATCCGGGACATATGTGGGTTGGCGGATCGATGATGGCCATGTCGTCTCCCAATGACCCCGTGTTCTGGCTGCACCATTGCAATATCGATCGGCTATGGGCGGAATGGCAAAGGGAAAACCCTACGGCAAGTTATTTGCCGCCCAGCGGTACCCCCAATGTGGTGACGGGCCACGGCCGGGATGATCCGATGCCGCCATGGGACAATGAAGCGTCGCCGCCTACGCCTAGAAGTGTTCTCGATCACCGTGCGCTCGGCTATACGTATGATGATGAGCCGACATCTCCCGGAATCGTGTCACTCACCATTGGTGGACCGCCTACCTCTGCTTCAATAGCCCAGGCAGGAGAAGTTGATATCTACAGTTTCGCCGTGACTACGCCTGGAAGCCATGTCATCGAGACTCAGGGTTCGACCGATGTAGTGACGGCCCTGTATGGCCCAAACGACATGGGGGCATTCGTTACTGAGGATGACGACAGCGGGCCAGGCGCGAATTCGCGGATTGAAAGGAACTTGTCGGCGGGTACTTATTATGTACGGCTGCGGCATTACAGCAGCTCATCAGTTGGATCCTATAGTGTCTTGGTAACAGGATCGGCAGCGCAACCCGTTATCCCTATAATTCAAGTGAACGGTCCGGCAGTGCAGGGAACGATCGCTGCCGCGAACGAGAGGGATATGTATACATTCACAGTAACTAATCCCGGCACCCATACAATCGAGACCGCTGGCAGCACCGACTGTTTTGTTACGTTATTTGGTCCTGGTAACCAGACCACATTCATCGCTCAGGATGATGATAGCGGTCCTGGAACCAATTCAAGGATTGCCATCAACCTCGCGTCTGGCGTTTACTATGTTCAAGTCAGGCATTACAGCCCAGCCGGTGCAGGTCCCTACAGCATTTCGGTTATAGACTGAGAAAGATTCAGGATGCCACTTCTTGATTATCCTGGATAAAACCCATCCATCCTGCATTGCAGCGGCGGCACCGGCGGAATTCGTCCGTCAGGTAAGGAAAAAAGGAGCGCTTCTGAAGCTTGGCGGCAACCTGCATAAGGCATAGGACGTCGATAAGCAAAGCGCATTGCGGTGATTTAGCTCGTCTTTCGGACTTGAGGAAAAAAGAACTGCTTATATTTGATGATGAAGGATAACTGTGGCCGGGTTTCGGGCAACAGAAAAAGATACCGGGCAAATAATGAGAAAGCCGTCTCCCACGTAGCAACGCAGGCTCGGCTGATTCTTCAATGACTCCCGCTCTCCAATCCGAACTCTATATCCCGCAACCCCCGCTACGCGCTGCGATCACCGATGCCTACCGGCGCGACGAGGCGCAAAGTGTAGGTGACCTGCTGATGCAGATGGATCTGCCACGCGCTAGCCAGTACCAGGCGCAGGAACTTGCACGCAAGCTGGTCGCCGCGGTGCGCGGCCAGCGTGCCCACGCGATCGGGGTCGACGCATTGTTGCATGAGTTCCCGCTGTCCAGCCAGGAAGGCATTGCACTGATGTGCCTCGCCGAGGCGTTGCTGCGCATCCCGGACCGGGAAACCGCCGACCGCTTGATCCGCGACAAGGTCAGCAGGGGCGACTGGGCCGCGCATCTGGGGCATAGCCCGTCCCTATTCGTGAATGCGACGGCCTGGGGCCTGCTTGTCACCGGCAAGCTGGTGTCGACCCACAGCGAGGGCGGGCTCACGGCCGCGTTGACGCGCCTGGTCGCGAAAGGGGGCGAGCCGCTGATTCGCAAGGGCGTGGACCTCGCGATGCGCATGCTCGGTCAACAGTTCGTGACCGGCGAGACGATCGAGAGTGCGCTCGAGCGCAGCCGAGAGCATGAAGCGCGCGGCTACCGCTATTCATACGATATGCTGGGCGAGGCCGCTCTGACCGCGGCCGAGGCAGACCGCTATTACGCGTCCTACGTGGCGGCGATCCACGCGATCGGCAACGCGAGCGCCGGACGCGGGATTTACGCGGGGCCGGGGATCTCGGTCAAACTTCCGCGTTGCACCCTCGCTACGTGCGTGCCCAGCGCGAGGTTGCCGAACTACTGCCACGGCTGAAATCGCTATTGCTGCTCGCGAAGCGCTACCACATCGGGCTGAACGTCGATGCCGAGGAAGCCGACCGCCTCGAACTCTCGCTGGATTTGCTGGAAGCGCTCGCATTCGACCCCGAGTTGGCCGGTTGGAACGGCATCGGTTTCGTCGTCCAGGCTTATCAGAAGCGTTGTCCATTCGTGATCGATTGGATCATCGACCTCGCGCGCCGCAGCGCCCACCGGATGATGGTCCGGCTGGTCAAGGGCGCTTACTGGGACGAGGAGATCAAGCGTGCGCAGGTCGATGGGCTGGATGGTTATGCGGTGTATACGAGCAAGATACATACCGACGTAGCCTACCTCGCCTGCGCGCGAAAGCTGCTGTGCGCGCCGGGCGCGGTCTACCCGCAGTTCGCGACCCACAATGCGTACACGCTATCCGCGGTCTACCAGATGGCGCAGGCTGCGCAGATTGACGATTTCGAATTTCAGTGCCTGCACGGGATGCGCGAAACGCTATACGACCAAGTGGTTGGTGCGGACCAGCTCGCCAAGCCCTGCCGGATCTATGCGCCGGTCGGCAGCCATGAGACGCTGCTCGCCTATCTGGTGCGGCGTTTGCTTGAGAACGGCGCAAACTCGTCGTTCGTCAACCGCATCGTCGATGAGAACGTGAGCATAGACGAGCTGGTTGCCGACCCAGTCAGCCAGATCGGGCACGAGGGCCCGCACTCGCATCCGGCGATTCCGCTGCCCCGCGATCTTTACGGCGCCGAGCGCAGGAATTCATCCGGTATCGATTTCAGCGACGAGCATGCGCTCGCTGCGCTGGCCGCCGAGTTGGTTGGGGAAGGCGGCGATTGGCTGGCTGAGCCGATGCTCGCCGGTAGTGATCGTGCCGCTGGCGAGCGGCTGCCAGTTTTTAATCCTGCGGACCGTACTGACCGCGTCGGCGCCGTGATCGAGGCGAACGAGGGCGACGTCGAGGCGGCGCTCGCGGCCGCGCTGGCGTTTGCGCCCGAATGGCAGGCAACGCCGCTGGGGGTCCGTGCGACGCTGCTTAAGCAAGCGGCCGACGTACTTGAGGCACATCGCGCGGCGTTGATCGGGCTCGCGGTACGTGAGGGTGGCAAGTCGCTGCCAAACGCAGTCGCCGAGGTGCGCGAGGCGGTCGACTTCTGCCGCTATTATGCGGAGCAGATGTGTCGCCAGTTCGCGAATGGCGGCCAGCCCGGTGCGCTCGGGCCGGTGGTCTGCATTAGCCCGTGGAATTTCCCGCTCGCAATCTTATAGGCGAGGTGAGCGCGGCACTCGCCGCGGGCAACCCGGTGCTTGCGAAGCCGGCCGAACAGACGCCGCTGATCGCAGCCGCCGCCGTCAGGTTGCTGTACGAAGCGGGCATTCCGCGCGCGGCGCTGCAGTTCCTGCCCGGGCGCGGCGAGACGGTTGGGGCGCAGCTGATCGGCGATCCACGCGTGCGCGGCGTGATCTTCACCGGCTCGACTGAAGTCGCGCAGCTCATCCATCGTGCGCTTGCCAAGCGCTCGCAGGATGCGGAGATCGAGGCGATTCCTCTGATCGCCGAGACCGGCGGCCAGAACGCGATGGTGGTTGATTCATCCGCGCTGCCCGCGCAGGTGGTGCGGGACGTGCTAGTGTCCGCATTCGATAGCGCCGGCCAGCGCTGCTCGTCGCTGCGCGTGCTGTGTCTACAGGAAGATATTGCCGATCGCGTACTGGAGATGCTGAAGGGTGCGATGCAGGAACTCGCGCTCGGCGACCCGGGGAGGCTGGCCACAGATGTTGGTCCGGTGATCGATGCCGACGCGCAGCATGTGCTGGTCGGCCCATATCGAGAAGATGCGCGTTGCCGGCCACGCGGTATTCCAGCTGCCGCTACTGCCCGTTTGCGCAAATGGCACCTTTGTACCGCCGACCCTGATCGAGATCGGCGACATCGGCGAGCTGGAGCGCGAGGTGTTTGGCCCGGTGCTGCACGTCGTACGCTTCGCGCGCGACCGGCTGGGCGAGCTGGTCAGGGACATCAATGCGACTGGCTATGGGCTTACGCTCGGCGTGCACAGCCGGATCGACGAGACCATCGATTTCATCGCGACGCGCGCGCATGTTGGCAATATCTACGTCAACCGCAACATGATCGGCGCGGTAGTAGGTGTCCAGCCATTCGGCGGCGAGGGCAAATCCGGCATCGGACCCAAGGCCGGCGGGCCGCTCTACCTGCATCGTCTGCTGCGGCAAGCGCCGGTATCGCTTGCGCGCATCGGCGGCGTTCGCAAAAAGAGCGAACAGGGCGCACCGGCGGCGCTGCAGGTGCTCGCGGACTGGGCGCAAAAGACTGGGCGCCATGCGCTCGCTGAACTCTGCACAGACTATGCGATACGCACGCCTCTCATGCACAGAATCCCATTGCCGGGACCGACCGGCGAGCGCAACACGCTCGCGTTCGCGCCACGCGGCGAGGTCGCCTGCGTTGCCGACGACGAGGCTGCGCTGCTTAAGCAGATTGTGCAGCGGCGCTCGCGACTGGCAATCGAGTGCTGCTCGCAAGCGGCTCGGTTCCAGGTGCGTTGGTTGATACGCTGCCGCCAGTGGTGCGCGAGCAGTTGTGGATCGAGCCGGACTGTACGCGCAAGGCGGCCGCCGTGCTGTATGCGGGTTCAGCGGACGGCGCATGTGAGCTACGACGCGAGCTCGCCGCGCGCGACGGTGCAAGGGTGCCGCTGATCGCGATCGATGACGGGAACTCCCTCCTGTACCGGCTGACCGTCGAGCGCGTGGTGAGCGTGAATACCACCGCCGCCGGAGGCAACGCGAGCCTGATGACGCTTGGTGCTTGAGCGCGGCGCGCATTGATAGGTACCAATGAAAGAGAAGGGGAGGTAACAGAGAACGGTATACTTGTAGTGCCGGAGAGCAAGAACATCCAAGCAATATAAATCTCATACCGGCAGAGCCGATATCCAGTGGCGTTCAAGCACACTATTATTCGTTTGGACTGGATTCCGGGTCAAGTCCCGGAATAACGATATTTTATAGTTTTATCGTCGGATCAATAAGCTGTACTAACTTTTACGACCAAAAAATAATTAAACTTATGAAAAATATTTTGTTGATACTTCCCTTTCTCGCAGGTTGTGGTTCGATGCTGGCCAATTCCACGCCCATTAGAACGGAGGATGGCTCAAGGGTTTATTCCATTACGAGTTTATATGACGGGGAGTCTGGATCAAGAGAGCAGGCTGCCAAATCCATGGATATTGATGCCAGAAATCTGTGCATGTCGGGATATACGCTTATCTCTGAAGAAGCGCGTCCCATCATGAATACGAGTGGGGGAGTCACGTCCTCACGCCTTGTATGGGAAGTCAAGTGTGACAAGAAACCTGAGGCGACATCGCCATAGCTTATGCTGCCGTTGGCCGGGGAGGTGTGGGGAGAAGACGTGCCACGGCGTTTTCATGTCTTGAAATGTCATGAACCGATAGACGTCATTGTGTCTACCCGATCTAATCTACCGATCACCGCGCTGATAGATGATTCTGCCGATGCAACAAACTCGTCTAAACCTCGCTCGGGAAAAAATATTCAGTCGATGAAAAGCGTCTTGTGGGCAATTCCCTTTCTTGCAGGGTGTAGTTCGATGACAGCCGATTACAAGCCTAATAAT
>JALYOY010000017.1 GCA_030856655.1 Pseudomonadota bacterium
CCTTGACGCCATGCTGGACGCGGTCACGCCCGAAACACGTGTGGTATTTATCGCCAATCCTAATAATCCCACCGGTACGCTGCTGGCTGCTTCCGCACTGTTGCGTTTTCTGGAACGTGTATCTCCAGACGTGCTGGTAGTGCTCGATGAAGCTTATAATGAATACTTGCCGAGTACCATCAAGGCTGACAGTATTGCGTGGCTGAAGCGTTTCCCCAATCTGCTTATCACTCGCACTTTTTCCAAAGCCTACGGCATGGCGGGCATACGCGTGGGCTTCGGGCTGGGGCATGCAGACGCGAGTGGCTTGATGAACCGGGTACGCCAGCCGTTCAACGTAAATAGCATTGGTCTGGCGGGCGCGGTCGCTGCGCTGGAAGACGTGGAATTTGTGAAACGCACTTATGCACTCAACCAGGCGGGCATGCTGCAAATCACTACTGGACTGAGGCAACTCGGTATCGAATACATTCCGTCCTACGGTAATTTTCTGAGCTTCCGCGTGAACGGCAGAAATGTACGCGCGCTAAATGAAAGCCTACTGAGACAAGGCGTTATTGTGCGCCCTATCGGTATTTATGAAATGCCGGAGCACCTTCGAGTCACCGTCGGACTCGAATCGGAAAACCAGAAATTCTTGCAATCACTTGAGATAGCAATCGGAGAATCAGCTTGATCATCATAATGAACAGCGAGGCTACCGACGGACAGATCGGTTCGGTGGTAAATAAAATTCGGAGCTTCGGCCTCGATGCGAACATTTCGCGTGGCACTGAGCGTACCGTGATCGGCGCCATCGGTGATGAGCGCAAGCTCAATCCGGAAATGTTCGATTCCCTGCCCGGGGTCGAGTATTCCATGCACATCGTCAAGCAGTACAAAATTGTTTCGCGCGAATCACATAAGCAAGACTCGATAATAGACGTCGGCGGGGTTTTGATTGGCGGTAATCGCGTGCAGGTTATCGGCGGTCCGTGTTCAGTGGAGACCGAGGAGCAAATGAACCTGTCCGCGCAGTATGTATCCGCTGCCGGCTGCCAGCTAATGCGTGGGGGCGCCTTCAAGCCCCGTACCAGTCCATACACTTTTCAGGGCAACGGCGAGGAAGGGCTGAAAATGTTCCGCAAGGCCGCGGATAAATATAAACTGTGCATCGTCACCGAACTGATGGATGCGCGCATGCTCGACACTTTCCTCAAGTATGACGTGGACGTTATTCAGATCGGTACCCGCAGCATGCAGAACTTCGAACTGCTGAAAGAGGTCGGGCGCATCAACAAGCCGATAATACTCAAGCGCGGCATGTCGGCAACTATTTCCGAATGGCTCATGGCAGCGGAATACATTGCCGCCGGTGGTAATCACAACATCATTTTCTGCGAGCGCGGCATCCGCACGTTCGAAACAGCCTACCGCAACGTGCTGGACGTGACGTGCATCCCCGTGCTAAAAAAAGAAACCCATTTGCCGGTTATTGTCGATCCTTCCCATGCTGGGGGCAAGGCCTGGATGGTTCCTGCACTGGCGCGCGCGGCGATTGCCGCCGGCGCTGACGGCCTGCTGGTGGAAATGCACCCTAATCCCTGCGAAGCATGGTGTGATGCCGACCAGGCACTGAATCCGCAGGAATTCGGAAGCCTCATGGGATCGCTGAAAGGAATAGCGGAAGTCATAGGACGAAGCCTGTAGAGCATTTCTAATTCAAGATTCTAGGTCTACGCGCTACGTTTCACCCGTTGCATAGGCGTCAAACTGAGAATAGCTCATAAGCATATCCGGATATGTCCTCCAATCTCTATATCAATCGCGGAAAATAACCGGCCTCAATTATGGCAAGCGTCGTGATCAACAAACTGGTGATTATCGGCGTTGGCCTGATCGGCGGCTCATTCGCGCTGGCATTACGCAAGGCGGGTCTGGTTAAGAATATTGTCGGCGTGGGACGCAGCCGGGAAAATCTGCAGCACGCGCGAAAGCTGGGTGCAATAGATGAGATCGCCAGTAACCTTCAGCTAGCGTTGAAAGATGCGGAGCTAGTGTTCCTGGCTGTACCGGGTGGGCAGACCGGCGGAATCATGGCACAAATGTCGTCATTCCTCGAACCAAACACAATCGTGACGGACGCCGGCAGTACCAAGCAGGATGTGATTGCAGCAGCACATTCATATTTGGCTGAACATTTAAGAAATTTTGTTCCCGGCCACCCCATTGCCGGGGCCGAACTGAGCGGGGCAAGCGCAGCTGACGCCGAATTATTCCGCGACAAGAATCTGGTGTTGACCCCGCTGGATGAAACCAGCGCGGAGGCAGTAAAGCGGGTAGCAGAATTATGGCAGGCTTGCGGCGCACAAGTTTCGCGGATGAGCGCCGCCCGGCACGATAATATCCTTGCCGCGGTCAGCCATCTTCCCCACGTCCTGGCATTCCTACTGATGAACCGGGTTAACGACGGCAGCGGACATGATCTCGGACCAACACGTACAGACGATCAACTGCATTTCGCCGGCAGTGGATTCCGCGATTTTACCCGTATTGCCGGCAGTTCTCCCGAGATGTGGCGCGATATATGCCTCGCCAACCGCGAAGCATTAGGCGAGCAAATCGATGCCTACCAGAAGGAGTTGACTACCTTGCGTGAAATGCTGGCGCGTGGGGACGGAGAAGCAGTGGAACGGATTTTTAACAATGCGCGCGAAACCCGGCAGCGGTGGTTAAAGGACAAGCCTTGAGGGTCTGTGACATAGTAAAAGTAACAAACACAAAGCAACTCTGTTAAGACCATAGCATAAATGACGACGGGCGACGGCACGACGCGAGAAGCTTTAGTGAATAACTTTTTCTTCCGCTTCGACGCTTAATACTCGCTCTTTCCTCAGTGGTACGACCTTGGATTTGATAGTCCCGGACTTGATGGCTCTGGATTTGATGGCTTTGTTATGCTCGCTGGCCAGTTTTTTTACGGCAAGGTTATAATTTGCCCAGAGTGTATCCAGTTCCCGCGCGTGGCGTTCAAGCATCAGTGCATAGGTATCCTGATGCTGATCACGCAGCGCATTCTTGGCACGCAGATATATTTTGTGGCGTCGTTGTGTTTCGGTATTTTTTATCATAGCTCGCAATAAAATGTCAGTTCCGCGATTAGCGATTTAAACCCAGGTGCTCGTCCCTATGCGCCCGAAGAAAGTTAAAACTGCTAATCTTTGCATTGGGCCATGTTTGTATCCTATCAACTTCGATAACGAAAAC
>JALYOY010000019.1 GCA_030856655.1 Pseudomonadota bacterium
GCGTTTGCCTGAATCATTCAGCCCACAGCGTTGTATGACTTTATCCACGGCAAAACCAATTTTCGCGCTGCTGATCCGATGCAGTCTGGCAGCAAATTGCAGGTATTCGCTCACTGTTAATTCCCGATAGAGCGGTGGTACTTCAGGCAGATAACCGATGCGTGCCTTGGCGTCACGCGGCTTGTCCAGCAAATCTATGCCACAGATTTCGATGCTTCCCGCGCTTGGGGCAAGATTACCGGTGAGCATGCGCATGATAGTGGTTTTGCCGGCACCGTTGGGGCCGAGAAACCCCAGCACTTCTCCATGCTTCAGTTCCAGGTCGATTTCGCGCACAGCGACGTGTGCGGCGAAGCTGCGGCACAGGCCTTGAACTGAGATGGTTACAGAAGCGATTTGTTCGGTCATGAGAACATTGCTGAAAATTTTGAATTTGCGAGCAACTGCTCCTTGTGGTGGTCGTTTATGTTTCCTAACTTAATAAATGTGCTTATGGAACTTTGAATTTATAAGGCTGCCTATAATCATTTGCAGACATCCGGGTTGGTATTCAATTGGATGGGAATCGGCTGTAAAAACGTCTGTCCGGTTCATATTTTGCCGCTTTTCTGCCAATACAGGTAGCCGCTGGCCTTCAAATCCTTGAAATCTATTCTCGCACAGTCACTTTTCGCTTCGATCCTTCTAGTCCGAGAAGCTGCTGGCACTTGTGATAAGCGGAAAATATACCTAATATGTGCGGTGTGCTGAAAGTCAATCCCGCCCCTTATTAGCCTTATTTCGAATCTGTCTGGATTTCCCCATGAATCTTAAAGTCCCCGGCGCATTGCTGCTGCTTTTTCTTTCTGCCTGTGCGCAGATTCCGGCCAAGACCGCGGCTGACGCCGGCAAGCGGTCGGAACGGAACGATGCTGGAAAGTCACAATTACCGGGCCAGGAATTGAGTGCGCCCATGCTGTTCGATTTTTTGCTGGGAGAAACGGCTCTGCAGCGCGGCGAGCAGGAAATAGCCACCCGCACTTATCTTAAGCTCGCGAGAACCACCCGCGATCCCCGTGTTGCCCAGCGTGCCACCGAGATCGCGCTTCATTCGCGTCAACCCGTGCCGGCGCTCGAAGCAGCAAAGCTCTGGGTCGAGCTTGATCCGAATTCGGTAACTGCCCGCCAGACTGTGGCGGCACTGCTGGTAAATGCCGACAAGCTGGAGGAAGCCCGGCCCCATCTGGAGAAATTGCTGGCCTCGGAGGGAGGCAATATCGATGAGGCTTTCATGCAATTGAACAGTCTGCTGGCACGCAACTCCAATAAAAATGCGACATTCGAACTGGTGAAACAACTTGCGCAACCCTATCCCAAGCTGCCGGAAGCGCATTTCGCGGTGTCTCAGGCAGCCTGGTTTGCCAACAATTTTGATATTGCCTTGGCTGAAATGAAGCAAGCATTAGCACTGCGCCCGGACTGGGAGATAGCGGCGGTTTATCAAGGACGTATCCTGGCGCGTACTTCCAATGCCAGCGCTCTCGAATTTTATGAAGACTATCTCAAGACTTATCCCAAGGCCAACGATACCCGCATAACCTATGCCCGATTACTGTTAGCGGAAAAAAATTATATCAAGGCGCGTGACCAATTCCAGCAGCTGCTGACGGAGAATCCGGGTAACGCCGACGTCGCCCTGGCAGTGGGTTTGCTCTCCCTGGAATTACGTGAATACGATATTGCCGAGTCGAATTTTAAAAGAGCGCTGGAACTGGATTACAGGGATCCAGGCATGGTGCGCTTTTATCTCGCAGGAATTTATGAAAAAACGCAGCGTACCGATACAGCGATGGAATGGTACCGCTCAGTGACCGCCGGCAGTCAGTATATTCCCGCGCAAATCAGATATGCCGTCCTGCTGACCAAGAAAGGCAAAGCGAATGAGGCCCTCCAGTATGTGCAGCAATTGCCGGCTACGAATAATCAGCAACGTGCTCAGTTGATAATCGCCGAGGCTCAATTGCTGCGCGAGATGGGGGCCTATCAGAAAGCGTTTCAGCTGCTCAGTAGCGGCCTGGAGAAGCTGCCCGACTACGCTGACCTGCTCTATGACCGGGCCTTGGCGGCGGAAAAAATCGGCAAAGCGGATATCATGGAACAGGATTTACGCAAGCTGATTCAATTGAAACCCGATCACGCTCATGCTTATAACGCTCTCGGCTACGGTCTTGCAGAGCACAGCAATCGTCTACCGGAAGCGCTGGAATTAATTGAAAAAGCGATCACACTTTCCCCCAATGATCCCTACATCATGGATAGCCTGGGTTGGGTGCATTACCGTATGGGTAATCTCAATCAGGGCCTCAGTTACCTGCGACAAGCGTTCGGGATGAATCCGGATCCCGAAATTGCCGCTCATCTGGGTGAAGTTCTGTGGGTGCAGGAAATGAAGGAAGAAGCAAAAGAAGTCTGGCAGTCAGCCCTCAAGAACCATCCCGGCAACGAGGTGTTGATCAGTATCATGAAGAAATTCATGAAGTAGTGCCAGTGCATCAGAAGATGATGGGGCATGCTGGTGGAAACTCGGTGCAGTCCACCGGCGGGCTGTTTCCGCTGCTAAACCGGTGGGCAGGTGTTCCATGGTGGCTTCTGATTCTATGGGTCCTGCCTTTTTTTGCCGGCTGCACCATTTTTCCCCAAAAAAATAACATTGGCAGCACTATTGCCACTGTGCCGGTGTTGGACGCCACGGACGCAAGGTCAGCGAATTTCACGCTGATTGGCAGAGTCTCGGTGAAAGGTGGCAAAGAGAATTTCTCCGGTGGAGTGCGATGGCATCACACCGAAACGGCCGATCTAATTCTTCTGCTTTCGCCGTTGGGGCAGACTCTGGTGCAGATCCAGGGTAATCCTGACAGCGTGTATCTGACGACCTCGGAGGAGGAGAACTATTACGCCGCCGATATGGAAAGCCTGACTGAACGGGTGCTGGGATGGCGCTTGCCCCTCATGGGTTTGCAATTCTGGATACAAGGCATGAATTCGCCCGCGACAGCGTCCGAAATAGATATGGATACCGACGGGCGCATCGTAACTATTCGGCAGGACGGATGGGAGATCAGCTATTTGAGCTATTTTCCGATGCTACGGACACAAACTACACAGGCGCACACCGCGCAACCAAGATTGTTGATGCTAAAACGCGGCGACCTTCAAATGAAACTTGTAATAGATAATTGGGATGCGAGTAACCTCTGAGCCTGAATCCGGCAGCTGGCTGCTCATCTTTCGCTCGTTTTTCGCCCGGCGCCTTATGATCCACGACGGCGTTTTTTTGCCACTTAGACCTTCACTTTTTGGTGAGTTCGCTACAGGACGCATTTAGGCTGAAGCAACTCCGGATTTGATGACCGAATTCATTTGCCTCGCCCCTGCCAAACTTAATCTATTTCTGCATGTGGTAGGCCGTAGAAAGGATGGCTACCACTTGTTGCAAACGGTTTTTCGTTTCGTGGATTTTTCGGATCGGCTTCATTTTGCCGCGCGGGAAGACGGCGTGATCAGATTGCACATTCCCACTCCCGGTGTGGTTGAAGATAAGGACTTGTGTATACGCGCTGCAAAATTGCTGCAGCAGGAAAGCGGCACGCCTAGAGGCGTGGAAATTTTCCTGGAAAAACGTATTCCTATGGGGGGTGGGTTGGGCGGCGGTAGTTCCGACGCGGCTACAACGTTGCTGGCGCTCAACCGTCTATGGGGGCTACGCTGGAAAAGGGATCGGTTATTAAAACTAGGGCTCACATTGGGAGCGGACGTGCCCGTATTCATTTTTGGTGAAAATGCTTTTGCGGAAGGTATAGGCGAAAAACTTTTAGCCATCGCACTACCCCCCGCCTGGTATCTAGTCCTCACGCCGCCCGTGCATGTGCCAACCGCGCAGGTTTTTGCCAGTAAAGAATTGACACGAAATACGATTCCAATCAAAATACCGCCCTTTTCCGTCGAGCATGGGCATAACGATCTGGAACCCGTGGTATGCCGGGCATATCCGGAGGTAGCGCGCCATCTGGAGTGGCTCAAGCGGCTCGATACTATCAGGATGGCGGCAATGACCGGTTCAGGCGCTTGCGTGTTTGCCGAGTTTGCCACGGAGCAGGCGGCACGAATGGCGCTGGCGCAGATTCCGGTCGGTATGAGTGGCTTTGTGACACAAGGATTGGATCGTCATCCTATGCATGAGTTTGTGGAACACTAATATTGGGGAGTCGCCAAGTGGTAAGGCACCGGATTTTGATTCCGGCATTCGTAGGTTCGATCCCTACCTCCCCAGCCAATTTTCATGTCTTTAATCCCGGCAGCCGACAATCAGATATTGGGAGGAGTCGCTTGTATTCGCCTTTATCCTTCAGTTCCCGGTTTAAAATTTTCATACTCTAATCATAGCCATGGCCTACGATAGCTTGATGGTTTTTACCGGCAACGCTAACCCCAAGCTGGCGCAGGATGTGGTACGGCACCTCAATATCCATGTGGGGCGTGCAACGGTGGGCCGTTTCAGCGACGGCGAGGTAATGGTGGAAATTCTCGAGAATGTCCGCGGCAAGGACGTATTCGTTTTGCAATCCACCTGCATGCCTACTAATGACACATTGATGGAGTTGCTGGTGCTGGTAGATGCGCTGAAGCGGGCTTCCGCCGGGCGTATT
>JALYOY010000020.1 GCA_030856655.1 Pseudomonadota bacterium
ACGACTGATTGGTAAAAGTGCCATCGAGCAGCTTGGTGCCGTTGAATGGAGTCGTTGAAGCGACCCGATCGATTTCGCCTTTGAGCTGCTGCACTTCGTTATTTAGAGCGGTACGGTCACTTACACTGTTGGTCGCATTACGTGATTGCACAGCCAGCTCGCGGATACGCTGCAGATTGTTGCCGATTTCCCCCAGCGCGCCCTCAGCGGTTTGTGACATTGAGATGCCATCGTTGGCGTTGCGTACCGCCTGGTTAAGACCGCGGATCTGGGAAGACATGCGCTCGGAAATTGCCAATCCCGCGGCGTCGTCCTTGGCGCTGTTGATGCGCAGGCCAGAGGACAGGCGTTGCAGTGATGTGGCGAGCGCGTCCTGCGAACTGCCAAGGTTGCGTTGCGCATTCAGCGAAATTACATTGGTATTGATAATTGAAGCCATGTGAATCTCCTTGATTAAAGTTTGATGGAATTACACCTTACAGCTGTCAACTTTGATCTGCCTGCATTGTCCGAGCCTGATCAACTGCTGTTATGAAGGTTAACGGCGGCTCCGGAGATAAATTTAATCGTTCATCAAGGTTTTTTATGCATGTCAGCGGGTCTGGAGTTTGCTATCTATCCACTGTTACCCGCTAGGATCTGAATAAATGATCGGACTATACGATTATGATAAGCGGGCGGCGGGATAAGCAGTCCGCCGATTAAGCGGGGATTTTCATGATATATCTGAAGTTGGACTGCGCTGCGGCTAGAGGGTCTGACCTTGATCTATCCCGCCAAGTACTTCAATGCTACAGGCATTTTATGATATGCATCTAGGCTAAAATAGGGAGTGCATGAAACTTGAATACGCTTCGGAGCGGTTTATGAAACAATCGGGTAGGTCGAAGCCTTTCAAATGCAGCGTCGTCAAGCACAAGATTAAGCTCCTAGACCGTTTGATCGGCAACACTCGGTTCTATCAACTTGGTTAACGCGTCGCAAGCGAGTGCTGGAGTTTACAAAACTGCGTTACCGCGCCGCCGGGCCGCTGCCGCGCCGATGCTTAGCAGCGTAAGTACACGGCCTGCAATGGAACCTAAGGGCAACTCCTCGTGAACCCCACCAGCTGCAATTGCCTCCTTGGGCATACCGTATACCACACATGTCGCCTCGTCCTGCGCAATGTTCCACGCGCCCGCGTGTTTCATATCAAGCATTGCTGCCGCGCCATCCTTACCCATGCCGGTCAGCATGATACCAAATGCGTTGGCGCCCACGTGTTGCGCGACAGAGCGAAACAACACCTCGACCGAAGGGCGGTGCCGGTTCACCGGAGGCTCGTCTGAAAGGGTGACGATATAGTTCGCGCCGCTCTTGCGCACCGAAAGATGCCGGTTACCAGGCGCAATGTAAGCATATCCAGGAATTGCGCGCTCGCCATGCTCGGCCTCTTTGACGTGGAGCCTGCACAGGCTATCGAGCCGCGCTGCAAACAATTTGGTGAATGCCTTAGGCATGTGCTGGGTGATGAGAATCGCCGGGCAGTCGGGCGGCATCCCCATCAGCACGTCCTTGATCGCTTCGGTGCCACCTGTCGAGGCACCGATGACGATCAGCTTTTCCGTCAACGCCATGCGGCTGGGCGGTTTCGGCAGCATCACTTCGGCTTTCTGCTTCGGCCCGATCACGGGTGCTGGGCGCTTTTGGATACGGGCAACCGACGCGGCGCGAATTTTGTCGATAATTTCATGCGCGTAATCTTGTAGTTTGCCGACGATGTCGAGCTGCGGTTTGGAGACGAAATCGATTGCACCGAGCTCGAGTGCGCGCAATGCCGCCTCCGAACCCTGCCGGGTCAACGTCGATACCATGACGACTGGCATTGGCCGCAGCCGCATCAGCCGCTCCAGAAAATCGAGACCATCCATTTTTGGCATCTCGACATCGAGGGTCAGTACGTCGGGTTCGAGATTGCGGATCATCTCGCGCGCGGCAAGGGGGTCGCCTACAGTTCCTACTACCCGCATGTCCGGCTGAGCGTCAATAATCTTGGTCAGTATTTTCCGGATCAGTGCCGAATCGTCTATGATCAAAACCTTAATTGGTTTCATGAGATTTTTGGCGTCTATTATAGGTTGACGTACCGATATATCTCAGCTAAACAACTCGATTGCTCCGCCGCCGCTGGTTTTTGACAGGCGCGAGCTGAAGTCCTTTTCACGTTCGATGATTGTGTTGTTGGGGAGATCGCGCAGTTTCTTTACTAATACCTTGCCAGTGCTGGGAAAGTAGTAAACCTTGCGCGGGTAAATATCTACCAGAT
>JALYOY010000069.1 GCA_030856655.1 Pseudomonadota bacterium
TAATAACTCCGCGTTTTCAGGGACTAAAGCAAGTACCTTCTCGTAAGCATCCTTAGCATCATTGAAGCGCTGCATGATTGCGTACGTTCTCCCCAGCATGATCCAGCCTTCCGCATCATCCGGCTGATCCTTGAGACGCGCGGTGAGATTGTCCAATACCGACGAGAAATTTTGATGGCCCCCGTCGTCAGTCATGCCGGACATCGGCATCTGCTCGATAGCGGGTTGCGGTGCCAGCGCCCGTGTATTGCCCAACCAGAGATAAAGCGAAACCGCAAGAAGCGGCAGCGCCAATGCCACTAACGCTACGGTTGCTACATTGCGTTGGCCACCGATGGGCAATGTACCTGCTGTCATAGACTCTCCCTCTGGAATATCCTGCACCATTCGTTGTTGCAGTTCCCGCTTGCTTTGCTCATATTGCTCATACGTTAGAATATCGCTGCTTAAATCGGCATCAAGTTCCGCTAGTTGATCGCGATAAATACTGACGTTCGTCGTGTCGCGTGCCACGCCAGCCCGATGATTCTTTTTTCGGAGCAACGTCGGAAGGACGAACATCAGAGCGCCGACAATAAAAATGCCGACAACAACCCAAAATGACGTCATGCGTTGTTACCCTTGCCATCCTTTAGCAAGGCTTCAGCGTGCTGGCGCTGCATCTCGGATAGCGCTGGCTCGTCAATCTGCCGGCGGCGGCGCTTGAGATAGAAGACCAGAAATACAGCTCCTGCCGCAAGAAAAACGAACGGGCCGAACCACAACAACATGGTCGTGGGTTTGACCGGCGGGCGATACAGGACGAACTCACCGTAACGCGCTACCAGAAAATCGACAATTTCCTTATCGCTTTTGTTATCTTTCATCTGCTCGCGGATTTCGCGCCGCAGATCGTTGGCAAAGTCCGCCCGGGAACCCGCCAGCGATTCGTTTTGACATACCAGGCAACGCAGGTCCTCAGATAATTGAATCATGCGCCTCTCGATCTCCGGGTCCTCGGCCACTGGCGCAGCCTCTCTGGCCCAACTTGAAGGCATTGCAAGCATCAACACAAGCAAGAGGGTAAATGTTTTTATGCTGGAAGGATCTTGCCGAAACTCCGCAGGCGTTTGCCTACAGCAGAATATTGGCGATCCGAAGAAAGACGACAGACTCATCCTTGCAGTTCCTTTACCAGCGGGAGAATTTTCGTCTCCAACGCTTCCACCGTCACAGGACCGATTTGCTTGTACCGAATCACGCCATTCTTGTCGATGACATAGGTTTCCGGCACGCCGTAGACGCCGTAGTCTATGCCTGTCCGACCTTCCGGATCCCTGATGCTAACGGTATAAGGGTCGCCAAATTGCTTTAGCCACTGCAAAGCCAGATCCCGCTCGTCTTTATAGTTGAGGCCGTAGACTGGAACTATTCCTGATCTGGCCAATTCAACCAGGAGAGGGTGCTCTTCACGGCAGGAAACGCACCATGAGGCCCACACATTCAGCAGCCATACCTTGCCCAGATTATCTTTCGACGTAAGCGTTTTTTCTGATTCGTGCAATTGCTGCAACTGGAACTCGGGGGCACGCTTTCCGATTAATGGCGATGGAACCTGGCGCGGATTGAGACCAAGGCCAATAAGCAAAAACGCAACGAGCACGAGGAACGCTACCAACGGCAGCAGAAAACGTGTCATGCCTTTTTGCTCCGGGCAATCAAGGGGGGCACAGAGACCATGCTGGGAACTCTTTTATCCTCAACGGGCTGGCGTTTTTCGCGTATTGCAAGACGATAACGCCGATCAGACACGGCCAGAAAGCCTCCGAGCGCCATCAATATGCATCCGAACCAGATCCAGTCTACGAATGGTTTGTGATAAACCCTTACCACCCACGCTCCATTCTCCAGCGGTTCACCCAGCGCGACGTAAAGGTCGCGAAACACGCCGGTGTCTATCGCCGCTTCGGTCATGGCCATACCCGAAGCGGTGTAAGTCCGTTTTTCAGGCTCCATGGTGCGAATTTTCTCGCCGTTGCGCAATACATCCACCTCACCAATATCAGCCATATAGTTAGGGCCCGGCGCCTTTTTGGCGCCGTTGAAACGAAATGTGTAGCCGCCAACTTCGACGGTATCGCCGATTTCCATACGTACGTCTTTTTCGGTTTCGTATCCGCCCACCAGCGTTACGCCAATAATGAACACGGCAATACCCAGATGCGCAACGTGCATGCCGTAATAGCTACGTGATTGCGAGGCAAGCTTCGCGAATAATCCCTTCTTGCCACTATTTTGCAGCCGATGACGCAGATTTACGGCCATGCTGGCAATGACCCAGAAAGCCAGCAACAGACCGAAGCTTACCCATGGTTGCCATTCGCCCATGGCGAATGGCATTACCAGCGCAGTCGCCACACTTACAGCAAAAGCCCATCGCAAACGAACCACCAGGTCCGGCAAGCTCGCCTGTTTCCAGCGCGCGAGCGGCCCCACCCCTATCAGAAAGATTGCGGGCGTCATCAGCGGTACGAATACGGATTCGAAGTAGGGAGGGCCAACCGAAAGTTTGCCGAGGTCAAGCGCGTCGATGATAAGCGGATATAGGGTGCCGAGCAGAACGCTGCCGGCCGCCACCATCATCAACAAATTATTCCCAAGCAGCAGCGATTCTCGCGACAGCAGTTCGAACTTGCCGCCCAACCCGATCTTGGGTGCCCGCCACGCAAACAGCAGTAGCGAAGCGCCTATGACGATAACCAGAAATGCGAGGATAAATATGCCGCGCTTGGGGTCGGTTGCGAAAGCGTGAACTGATGTCAATACGCCGGAACGAACGAGAAATGTGCCGAGTAAACTTAATGAGAACGCACAAATTGCCAGCAATACGGTCCAACTCTTGAAGCTGCCGCGTTTCTCGGTTACCGCCAGCGAGTGAACCAGCGCCGTTCCCACCAGCCAGGGCAGGAAAGACGCATTCTCTACCGGGTCCCAGAACCACCAGCCGCCCCAGCCCAGTTCATAATAAGCCCACCAGCTGCCGAGCATGATGCCGATAGTGAGAAATGACCATGCAATGGTCGTCCAGGGCCGCGACCAGCGCGCCCAGGTCGCATCCAGTTGCCCGCTAAGCAATGCTGCAATGGCGAAGGCAAACGCCACCGAAAACCCTACATACCCCATGTAGAGCATGGGCGGATGAAATACCATGCCCGGATCCTGGAGCAGCGGGTTAAGATCGCTTCCCTCCATAGCCCCTGGCAGCATGCGGTCGAAGGGATTGGAAGTAAACAGCATGAACAGCAGAAAACCTACGCTTACCAACCCCATCACGCCCAGCACACGCGCCACCATCTCGTCCGGTAGCCGGCGGCTGAACACGCTGACCGCCACTGACCAAGACGCGAGCATCAAGACCCATAACAGCAGGGAGCCTTCGTGTGACCCCCAGGTTGCCGCAAACCGATACTCCAGCGGCAATTTCGAATTGGAGTTCTGAGCAACATTTATTACCGAAAAATCATTATTAATGAATGAATAGGCGAGGCAAAAGAATGCGATTGCGATAAACACAAACTGGCCTTGAACCACGGGCCGGGCT
>JALYOY010000109.1 GCA_030856655.1 Pseudomonadota bacterium
GTTTGTGAGCCTTCATCGTAACATCCTTATTCAAGGTGTTGCGACGACCGGTTGAATTCACCCAGTACACCAGCCTGGCCTTCGGCAATCGCTGCCGCCAGATGGGCGTGCGACCTTCCATGGGAACAGTCGGCGATGCATACGATAACGCCATGGCGGAGAGCTTCTTTGCCAGCCTGGAGTGTGAACTCATTGACCGCAAAACTTTCAAAACCCGTACCGAAGCCCGCCTGGCAGTATTCACCTGGAAGGCTGGTATAACCCCAGGCTACGTCATAGCGCGCTGGGATACCTATCACCTGTTAATTCCGAAAGGAGATCGCCGACCTCTATTCCTGAATCTGATGTCCAGCGTAACAAGCCCGAGTACACCACAATGATCGCTTGGGAATCAAGTCCATAACCGTCCACGAAAATGGGTCAACTCCAATCCTTTAAGATAGGTTGGACTGCCAAGCGCAGTAACAACCAGCAAAACAAATACCAGGATCGACGAATACAAAGAGCCAGTCCATTGTACATACCGGTAGTGGTTCTTCAATAGTGCTTTCGGACTGCTTTCACGGTTGACCAACAGATTGCTGCCCCATTTTTCAATCTTAATCCGGCGCTTATGTCAATGTCTCAGGCTAGACGCAGCTTTCGAAGCCCCGTGTTGTGCTCGGGGCGAAACAAATTCCTCGCACCTTCTAGGTCCAGCCTGAAGAGCGAAAGTTTTTTTAAAAAAGCAGGCTAAAGAACCTTTTCCCACCTTTGGCTCATGCGGTACTATGCATGGGCAAAACGAAGCATGGATGTGAAGTTGAGAGACGTTGGCGCATTTTTTTGAATAACTCAAGTCAATATGTTTAAAAACTTGACCATCAAGTCGCGCCTGATCGTTATTTTATCCGTCATGGCTGCTTTCCTGCTGGGAATCGAAATGCTTGCCTTGTTCGGCATGAGCAACGCGATAGACGGCTTGAAAACCGTTTACCATGATCGCGCGATCCCGCTCAAGCAGGTCTCCGATATCGAATCGCTCCTGCTGAAAAACCGGCTCGCCATCACATCGGCTCTGATGATGCCGACGCCCGAGACTATCCACAGCAAAACTGTAGAGGTCGAACAGGATATCGAGGAGATGGCGCGAATCTGGCAAGCGTACATGACAACCTATCTCACCGCCGAAGAAAAAGTGCTCGCAGCAAAGTTCGCTGAAAATCGAGACAAATTTCTTACGGAGGGCGTCAAAGCAGCGGTAACCGCTTTACACGCAAATGAAGTCGGGGAAGCGTACCGGATTCTCGTGGAAAAGATTCGCCCTCTATATCGTCCTGTCGATACAAGTATCAGCGCGCTCTTCAAGCTGCAACTGGATGAGATGAACCGGGAATATAACCGGGAGCAGAGCCGCTACGAAACCATACGTGACATTTTGTTTGCGTCGCTAGCCGTTGCTCTGGTACTGGCTTCCTTGATTAGCATCGTGCTCAACAACGCGGTTTTTCGCCCTCTGGAAAACGTAGTGCAGATTGCGCGAGGCGTCGCCGCGGGAAATTACATGCAGGAAATCGAGGTACGCTCGAAGGATGAAATCGGCCATCTCATGCAAGCTTTGAAGGAAATGCGGGATAGTCTGGTGGATACCATTGCCCAGGTACGTGATAGCGAAGCACACACCACCGCCTTGTTGAACAACCTAATCGACGGAGTCACCTCGATTGACGAAAAGGGCGTAATCAGAACCTTCAACCCGGCTGCGGAACAAATTTTTGGCTATGCGCGACACGAGGTTATCGGGCAAAATGTCAACCTCTTGTTCCCACAGCCTGGGCCCGAACAAAGTCAATATACTGACTATTTCAAGCATTATCTGGAAACAAAAAAACCTACGGTGCACGGAACAGCCAGTGAAGTGACCAGTGAAGTGATCGGCCTGCGTAAAAACGGTATAACGTTCCCCATGGACCTTGCGGTTGTCGAAATGCACGACGGAGAGCACCGCATGTTTGTTCTAATGGTGCGCGACATCAGCGAGCGTAAACTGGTGGAGGAGCAGAAATCACGTTTAATGGCTGAGCTGGAAAGCGCCAATGATGAATTAAAAGATTTTGCATATGTGGTGTCTCACGATCTAAAGTCACCATTGCGCGCCATCGGAGCGCTAGCGGACTGGCTTTCTACGGATTACGCGGACAAATTCGATAAGGAGGGTAAGGAGCATATGCGCCTGCTTGTCAGCCGGGTGCATCGCATGAGTAACTTGATCGACGGTATCTTGCAATATTCGCGCGTCGGCCGCGTAAAGGAGGCGCTGGTCGAGCTGAACCTCGGCCAGATTGTGCAGGAGGTGATTGATCTCCTTTCCCCGCCTGCAAATGTTACCATTCGCGTAGAAACTCCCCTACCGACCATCATCGCTGAGCCGACCCGTATCCAGCAGATATTTCAAAACTTGCTCTCCAATGCTGTTAAATATATGGATAAGCCCCACGGGGAAATCCGCATCGCCTGTAGCGTTGAGGACGAGCAATGGAAGTTTAGCGTCACCGACAATGGTCCCGGCATCGAGTCCCGCCATTTCGAAAAAATCTTTCAGCTATTTCAGACGCTCGCCCCGCGTGATCGAATAGAAAGCACGGGTGTTGGACTGGCGCTGGTTAAAAAGATCGTGGAGATGTATGGCGGCCGTATCTGGATCGAATCGATACCCGGTAAAGGCAGTACGTTTTTTTTCACCCTGCCTCCAACTGCAGCAATTATTAACTTAAGCGAAGGAAAGAAACATGAAAGTTACCAATAAACCCATTCTCCTGGTGGAAGACGATCAAGTAGACACGATGACGGTCATGCGCGCATTGAAGGAGATCCACGTGACGAATCCGCTCGTGCATGTGGAAAACGGTGAGGAAGCAGTACGTTACCTGCAAGATTCAGCCAGTGAAAAACCCTGCATCATATTGCTCGACCTGAATATGCCAATCATGAATGGCATCGAATTTCTACAGGTGGTGAAACATGACGATCAATTGAGGCGTATTCCGGTAGTGGTATTGACGACATCGGAGGAACAACAGGACAAGGTAAATAGTTTTAACTTGGGAGTAGCAGGCTATATGGCCAAACCTGTCGATTACCGGCAATTCGTTGAGGTCATGCGCTCGATCGACGCTTATTGGACGATAAGTGAGATGCCGTAACAGAACGGTCCATGGGACGTCCTGGCATTCTTGTCACCGCCTGATTTATGACTAAACCGTTGATTCGCGTACTTCTCGTCGAGGACGACGTGGTGGATCGCATGGCTTGCCGCCGCGCCCTTGCGCAGAATCCAGATTACGAGTTCGTGCTTTCCGAAGCTGAAACCGGCCGGGAGGGACTGCAGCTGGCTCATAAGGAAAAGCCGGACTGCGTTTTGCTCGACTACCATCTGCCGGATCTGAACGGATTGGAGTTTCTGGCTGAATTGACCGATGTCACGGGTAATATCGCGATACCCGTGATGATGCTCACTGGTGCAGACAACGCGACAATCGCGGTGGCGGCCATGAAGCGCGGTGCGCGGGATTACCTGATCAAGGATACGGACCGGCAATACCTCGAATTGCTACCCGCTATCATCCAGCGGGTGCTGACCGAGCGGCGGATACTGGCGGAAAAAAAGCTGGCGGAAGATAAGTTGTTTCAGGCGGAGGCCAAGTACCGCTCCCTGGTCGAGAAAATACCGGCCATCGTTTATATCGCAGCGCTGAATGGAACGAATCGCTTTCTCTACGTCAGCTCCCAGATCAGGACGCTCGGTTTTTCCCCCGAGCAATGGCTGAGCGATCCAGACATCCATCTCGCCCAAATTCATCCGGACGATCGGGCCTATGCGCTCGAAGAACGTGCAAAAAGCCGTGCCACAGGCACCCCCCTGCGCTGTGATTACCGTCTGCTTTCCCGTGACGGAACAGTTTTCTGGTTCCGCGATGAAGCAAGCGTGGTGCGCGATGAGTCGGGACGCTCGCTATTTCTTCAAGGTATTCTGGTGGACATCAACGAAAGCAAACAGGTGGAAGAAGAGTCGCGCCAATATCGTTACCGCCTTGAAGAACTGGTGACCGAACGCACAAATGAACTAGCGAAAGTGAATGAGGAATTGCGCCGCGATATCGCCGAACGCAAGCTAATTGAAGTAGAACTGACGAAAGCCAAGACTGATGCGGAAAAAGCCAACCTTGCGAAATCGGATTTTCTTTCCAGCATGACGCATGAGTTGCGTTCTCCGCTTAATGTCATGCTTGGTTTTACCCAATTGATGGAGTCTGGTTCCCCACCGCCCACATCCGCTCAAGTGACCATGCTCAAAGAGATCGCGGGTGCGGGATGGTATCTGCTGGAGTTGATTAACAAAATCCTCGATCTTTCTGCAATCGAGTCCGGCAAGCTCGTGGTTTCGCAAGAACCGGTCTGTATGGCAGAGGTCCTGTATGAATGCCAGACCATGAGCGAACCGCAGGCGCAGGAGCGCGAGATTCACCTGATTTTCCCCTCGCCGGATAGGCATTTATACGTTAAAGCCGATCGAACCCGTGTGAAGCAGGTTCTTATCAATCTTCTGTCGAACGCGATCAAATATAACCGCGACGGCGGCACTGTGGAGGTGGATTGCAACGGGTTGGAATCCGGGCGTATTCATATCAGCGTCAAAGACACGGGGCCGGGATTGCCTCCGGAAAAACTGGCGCAGCTTTTCCAGCAGTTTAACCGCCTCGGGCAGGAAAGCGGCTCCGTTGAAGGCACCGGCATCGGCCTGGTGGTAACGAAGCAATTAGTCGAACTGATGGGCGGAAAAATTGGCGTGGAAAGCACCGTTGGAGTGGGGAGCAAATTCTGGTTCGAACTGATCCCTGACGACGCCCCCCAACTTGCAGGGACGGAAGATAAAGCCGAAGCGGTTGGCACGAAAGATTAAGACTGCCATTACCTTATCCAGCGATTTCTTAACCAAACCAGGTTTTCATAAGCTCTTATATTTGTCTTCTGGCTGTGCGCGATAAAAACCTCGGAATATTTGTATGCATTGAGGACAATTCCACGGAGACTGCTCTTCAGCAAGCTTTCATGGAGATCTCCATATCGTATTCCTATAGAAATAAACTCAATATAATTAAGTATGTAACGTAACGAATTAAGTTTCGTCTGGGCGGTATCGCCTTGAGATTCCAACTCGGGTTGAAGGAGTGGCTTTAGAGTCCCATCAGGGGCAATGAAATTCCTGTTGACGATATCGGCATGAGCCATGTAGGTCGCAGAAAGCCGTGATTGAAGCAAGGCACTGATGGTATGTTGCTTAATTGAATTTCTTACGTTTACCATTGCTGTGATTATCCAGCCGGTTAGAGCAGATACAAACGTTATTAAAAGAATCCATTTTTGAGCATCAAGAGCAGGTGGAAGATGTCCCAGAAAAGTGTTCCGGAACCATAAAAACTCCCATCCGGCAAATAACAAAAAGATAACCAGCTCTGCAAAAAGCAAAAGACCCAGCACGCGACTAGGTCTGAACCACAGCATGATGCCGTCAGGCACCACTTGCCCTCTCATTGCATTTTTGCATAATTACTCCTTGTGAAAATTTCGACCTTCTGGGCCTCTAGCCTCAATTTGAGCAAGTGCTTGGAATCTGCCCCTGCAAAGCAAAAGACCCAACGCTAGGCTGGGTCTTTTGTTTGATATGGCGGTATGCTGTTAAGCACCCCCCGTTCCTTCATTGTGTTTTTGCATACGTACCTCCGCGAATATTCTCATAACCTGTACCATAGGATACTAAAATTTTGACCAATGTCAACCAGAATGTATGAATGCCTCGCTTCGAGGCAACGCTCACCGTAAGCACTGGCTGGAGGCATCGCCGACGATACCGGCAGATACACGGAACTCGTCGGATACAACACTTCCATAGTGATCACAAGTAATTACAGTGTGATCTTTGCTGGCTGCTCTTTTCATCGATCTGTTAACATTATATCGATAACAGATTATAGCTTATTCAGCTTTATCGTAACTATTGGAGTAACGGATACTCCTCAAGCCCTACCCCCGAGGTCAACCTGATAAAAACCAAATCAGGAATCGAATCACATCCCGCAGCACTGGCAGGCCCATCCATTGAGGCTCTGCGCAAGGCAGCGGTGGCTTGTCGCGCTTGCCCATTATGGGAGAATGCCACCCAAACTGTCTTCGGTGAAGGTCCCGCGCACGCACTAGTCATGCTTGTCGGCGAACAGCCTGGAGACCAGGAAGATCTCACCGGACACCCCTTCGTCGGGCCGGCCGGCCGGCTTCTGACACAAGCGCTGGCGGCGGTCGGTGTTCAGCGCGAGCAGGTTTATGTTACCAATGCTGTCAAGCACTTCAAATTTGAACTTCGCGGCAAGCGCCGCCTTCACAAGAAGCCCGTTGATGCGGAAATTGCGGCGTGCTACGACTGGCTCAGGCGTGAAATCGAATTGACTACCCCCAATCTCCTCGTCGCGCTGGGCGCAACAGCCGCACGCTCAATTTTAGGCCGTGCGACACCGATTACGGCTAACCGGGGCAGATTGCAGGAGTATGCGCAAGGCATATCATTGCTGATTACGGTCCATCCTTCGTTTTTGCTGCGCGTGCCCGCGCAAGACAAGGACAATGAGTATCGCCGATTCGTAGCCGATCTCAAGTTGGTAACGCCGTTCCTGCATGGCATTTAAAGAATATGGCGTTGCTTGTCCGGTAACCGAATCGGCGGCAATCCGGCCCCGCAATCCTCCCGCAGCACCGCTCATCACGAAACCGTAGTATGTTCCCATGGTCCAATTTAGTGCGTGACACAGGAGATGTTCATGAAACGGAAAAACCTGCGGTTTGAAAGTGGTTTTCGCGTGGTCCTCGGCAATCGTGGTTCCCAGGCAGCGGAAATGGTTTTACCGTCCGGCGCTGCGAAAGGCGGTTCCGAAAATCGCCACCGTGGCGCTGACCAGTGGCTGTATGTGCTGTCAGGAACCGGTATCGCGACAGTGAACGGTGAACGCTCCCGGCTGGAAGAAGGCTCGCTTATGCTGATCGAACACGGCGACGCGCATGAAATCCGCAATACGGGGCAGGACATGCTGCGCACGCTCAATTTCTACGTACCGCCCGCCTATACCAGCGACGGCGAAGAATTGCCGCGCGGACAGGATTGATAACAGGTGAGCGAAACACGAATTGGAATTTCCGGCTGGCGCTATCCGCCATGGCGAGGTGTTTTTTATCCTCCCGGCCTTCCACAGCACAGCGAGCTTGAATATGCCTCTCGCAAATTTTCGACAATAGAAATAAACGGGACGTTTTACTCGCTACAAAGACCGGAGAGCTTCGAGCGGTGGTATCACGACACGCCGCCGGGCTTCGTTTTCAGCATCAAGGGAGCGCGTTACATTACGCATATACGGCGCCTGCGAGATATCGAAGGTCCGCTCGCAAACTTCTTCGCATCCGGAATATTCAATCTGCGAGAAAAGATCGGCCCCATCTTGTGGCAGTTTCCGCCAAGTTTTCGCTATGATCCCGAAAGAATGAAGAATTTTTTCGCGCTTTTGCCACGCGATACCGAGCAAGCATTAAACCTTGCCCGCCGGCGCGAGCGCCATATGGCCGGCCGCGTCCGGCTGGCAATCGACGCCGCGCGTCCATTGCGCCATGCGATCGAGATCCGGCACGAGAGTTTCATTGATGAATCTTTCGTGCAGCTACTGCGTGAGTATCACATTGCGCTAGTCGTCGCGGACACGGCGGGAAAATGGCCTTACCGCGAAGACATTACGGCTGACTTTCTCTATCTTCGCCTGCATGGCGACGAGGAGATTTATGCAAGCGGCTATACTGATGAAGCACTATCACGCTGGGCTAAACGCATCAATGCCTGGCGTACAGGTTCGCAGCCGGATGACGCCCATCTCATCTCATCGCAATATCTGCCGCAGCGATCTCATCGCGACGTCTACTGCTATTTCGATAACGATATCAAGGTAAAAGCCCCCTTTGATGCCGGAAGCCTGGCCGCCAAATTGGCGGTTGCCTGACTCTCAAGTAGTAGCAAGTGCCTGTTTTCGGCAATAATTAAAAACGAAATCTCAAGATTCCTTCCTTTATTGAACGGGCGGCGTTGGACAGCAGCAAAAAAACCAGGCTCAAGTGGGAAACGACTTGAGCCTGAGCAGGGGTTATCCGATGTTGCTTCGAGAAAAAGAAAATTTCTTCTCCCTTTATTTTATGCCAAACTGCTAGCGATTCTTGTGGCTTTGGCTGCCGGCTTTTGCATGTTGCTCGGATGTTCCTCCACGAGACGATGGCGGATCATTATCGCTTGAACCGCTCCTCCCGCGAGATTCTCCGCCTTTCCTCCCAGCCTCGCGAGCCTCTTCGGAACTGAACTCATGCGCCGTTCCTTTCTCATGTGCCGCCTGGCCGCCCTTCCGACCGGCTTCGCGAGCTTCTTCGGAATCGAACTCATGCGCAGTTCCTTTTTCATGCGCGGCTTTACCACCCTGGCTCGCGATTTCACGTTGTTTGTTTTCATCCATTGAAGCAAAACCACGTTTGCTGTTACTGCCGCTACCCTTTTTGTCTCTATCTGAAGCCATGATAAATCTCCTATATGGGAAGCTTGAAAAAATTCCCCGCTGACGCGGCCCTGAGTTCTACTAAGCGTATTAACGTCTTCGGGATCCTTCTCATTATTGGTATTAAAGGCAGAGAGTGAATGCATGCTAGTAAACAGAGTCACTTTGTTCTGTTCGGAAGCATACATAGTCAAGTTCGTAACGTGAACGTTACAGTGTGATTATGGTGTTACTGCATTGGGGAGGCGCGCTCCCTAGAGGCCAATAGCATACTACTCAGATGAGCACCGAATGTGGGTTAACGAACAGAACGGGAAAGCCCTTAGGATTATTGTGCGGGCAACGAATTCATTACTCATTTGTTATGAATCGGGAAGAGCCGATTTGCTGCTATCAGCAAGTCATTCAATCTAACGTTACCACTGGAGATAAATCATGCCGACAGCGCAAAACACTACACCACGGAAATCCACCACACCAGGAACCGCAACACGCAAAAGTAAAAACGATGCGATCAAGCTCTTGATCGAGGATCACAACAAGGTAAAAAAAATGTTCAAGGAATTTGAAAAGTTATGCAAAAAGAATGACGAGGAAGGAAAGGAAGAGCTGGCGATGCAGATTTGCAAGGAACTTTCCATCCACGCGCAGCTGGAAGAGGAGATATTCTATCCTGCCGCTCGCGAAGCGATTGATGATGACGATATGATGAATGAGGCAATAGTGGAGCACGCATCAGCCAAAGACTTAATCGCACAGATTCAGTCAATGAGCGCCTCCGACCCAATGTTTGCGGCTGTGGTAACCGTACTTGGCGAATACATTAACCATCACATAGAAGAAGAACAGAATGAAATATTCCCCAAGGTTGAGAAATCGAAAATGGACCTTGATGAAATTGGTCTTGAAATAGCCGAACGCAAAGAAGCATTGATGGAGGAATAACGGACAAGCACCGAGACTCCTGCTGAACTTTTGCTGAGAATATACCAGAACCATCATAAACATCGACGCAGGCAGGGGTCATTTCTAAAAGTTGCTTGTATCAGGTTATTTCCTGTTTTTTTTATTCGATCCGGGGGAGTCACTATGGTTGTACAGCGTAATGCTCAAGCGGGCATAGCTGTCGAGTCGTTGAAACGC
>JALYOY010000111.1 GCA_030856655.1 Pseudomonadota bacterium
GTCGGGAAGGGTAGAGTCATCGCGAGGTGCGGAACGTATATTTCATCATAGGAGTTTCGCCATGGGTACACAAAGTAAGCCCGCCGGCTTCCGCCAGATTTCCCGCAATGACAACCTCTTTCAGGAGCGTGTGCACGATGCCTATAAAGCAAGGCGCAAGTTGCCGGAACCTACAGTCTGCCCGCACTGCGGCGCCGTATTTGACGAAGGACGCTGGCAGTGGCGGGAAGCTCCCGCTGGTGCACATGAGGATATTTGTCCTGCCTGTCACCGCATCCAGGATCATTATCCCGCTGGGTTTCTAACCTTGCAGGGGCCATTCTTTCTGGCTCATCGCGAAGAGATCATACATGTTGCCCACAACGTCGAAAAACGCGAGCGGACCGAACATCCGCTTAAACGCATTATGGAAATCGAAGAAAAAGATGGAGCAACGCTAATAACAACGACCGATATCCATCTGGCGCGAGGTATCGGTGAAGCGATACATAATGCCTATCAAGGCGATCTGGAATTTCATTATAGCCCCCAGGAGTATCTGTTACGCGTGAATTGGGCGCGTTAAAACATAATGGGATGGCCGAGCGCATCGATGTTCTTCTTGCCTGTCATCAACACGCTTGCCGATGAAATTTAATCCAAACGGAGGGTATTATGCCTGTCGGCGAAATTTGCAACCGCGATGTGATTATTCTACAACGTGACGCTACCATTCTGGATGCGGCCAAACTCATGCGCCAGCATCATGTTGGGGATGTACTGGTCGTAGAAGAGCGCGATAGTGCCCGTGTACCGGTCGGGATTGTGACCGACCGCGATCTCGTAGTAGAAATCATGGCTACAGAGCTCGATCAAACGGTTATGACAGTGGGCGACATTATGGTGCAAGAGCTGGTCACGGTAAAAGAAAGCGCGGGTATATTCGAGACGCTTCAATATATGCGCAGCAAGGCGGTAAGGCGAGTGCCGATCGTAGATGAAAATGGTGTGCTGGCGGGTGTTCTGGCGCTTGATGATTTGTTGGAACTGCTGTCGGAAGAAATGCTGGCAATTGCCAAGCTGGTAAGGTATCAGCGGCAGAAGGAAACGAGGCATCGTCATTAGCAGCCGAAGAATCGACGTCTTGGAGTCCCGGTCCTTACGTCCGGCGGCTGCAGGCAAGCAGATATCCGAAGCGGTCTTCAAGGGAACCAGGGCGGGGATGGCGCAAGCGCGACTTGATGCTGCACCACGATCTTTTTCTCTTGCGAGTTTTTGGTGTGTTACCGATTTTTCTCATACCGAGAGGAGAATGACCATGCTGGATTCCTTGAAACATGCCGGAAAAAATATTGGTCGCGGTCTTAGCCGTACGTGGGAGAACATTGCAGAAGGCTGGCACGAACTGGTTCACCACAGTAGCGATGCGCTGACTCGTTTTACTCGTAATAAGGATCTGGAGGATGCGCAGCGGGGAGATGCAACGAGAACACTCCCCATATTTCCAAGCTGGAGTCTGCTGGCGGGAGAGATGGAAGAAACGGATAAAGAGATTGTCGTCCGGGTAGAACTACCCGGTATGGAGAAAAAAGACTGTCACATTACGATCGATGACAACATGCTTTATTTAAGAGGCGAAAAACGCTTCGAGCGCACTACAAATGAGAGTATCTATCATGTCACGGAACGTGCCTATGGAGTATTCCAGCGCTCTATCCCGTTGCCACGCAACGTGGACACCGACAACGCGGAAGCGACCTATAAGAATGGCGTGCTGACCATCAGTCTACCGAAGTTGGGTGGCGAGAAGGGCCGTACCATCCCCGTGGCGTGATAAATGAAAGTGAGGCGGCATTGTAATCGGTTGACACCCCTTGCGGTCTTACTTGGAGTAACTCTCAACTGCATGGTGGTTGGAGCAGTTCAAACAGGCTCGCTCTTGAGCGATAAGGAAAATAAGGAGAAAACCGTTATGTCCATGAGCATCACAGCATCATCCTTTCCTCACAATGGGGTAATTCCTGCTCGCCATACTTGCGATGGCCACGATATTTCACCAGAACTTTTCTGGGCAGAAGTACCTGAAGGCACGAAGAGCCTGGTTTTAATCATTGATGACCCGGATGCGCCGGATCCTGCAGCGCCTAAAAGAACCTGGGTGCACTGGGTCTTATACAACATTCCAACCAATATCGGCGGTTTAAGCGAGGGCATTGCGGCGGCGGAGCTCCCGGCAGGAACCCTGGAAGGATTGAACGACTGGCAGCATACCGGCTACGGCGGGCCGTGCCCGCCAGTGGGAAGCCACCGCTATTTTCATAAGCTCTATGCGTTGGATACGGCGTTGCCGGATCTGAAACAGCCTACAAAGGCAGTGCTGGAGAAAGCGATGGAAGGCCATGTCATTGCATATTCGGAATTGATTGGAAGATATCAGAAGCATTAGACGCCGCTTAATGTAAGATGGACGGTGCTATATTGCAGCGCAGTGATTATTCATAGAGCCCCATCCCTCCCCGGTAAGCAGCCTTTCCCACTTGAAACCTCAAGTGCGTCAATCGCCTCGGGACTCGTCCTGCGCTTTCCGATAATGTTCTGGTTAAATCATTAAACATCGGTCTGATGGGTGCTGAGGACTCATGGCGGATCTGGTGATTGCAAGAAAAGAGGGGCTATATTGTGTCCCGGGGCGGTTCTATATCGATCCCTGGCAGCCTGTCGAGCGCGCGATCATCACGCATGCGCACGCGGATCATGCGCGCCCGGGCCATAGGCATTACCTTGCTGCGCTTCCGGGCTCCATCATTCTTAAAGCACGGCTGGGCAATATCTCACTCGATACCTTGGCCTATGGCGAACGGCTCAGCCACAACGGCGTAACCATTTCCCTTCATCCGGCAGGCCACGTGCTGGGTTCTTCCCAAGTTCGCCTGGAGTACAGGAATGAAGTCTAGGTTGTGTCAGGGGATTATAAATTAGCCCTGGATGGCACCTGTGACGCTTTCGAATCCATTGCATGTGAGGTCTTTATTACCGAATCCACTTTTGGTTTGCCGATTTATCGCTGGCAGGCTCAAGATGTGATTTTCAACGAAATCAATGAGTGGTGGCGGCGCAATGCTGAGGATGGGCGTGCCAGCATTCTGTTCTGCTACGCGTTTGGCAAAGCACAGCGCATCCTGAACGGTATTAACAGCGCTATCGGCCCCATCATTTGTCATGGCGCTACGGAAACGCTCAACCGTATCTATCGGGAGAGCGGGATACCGTTACCCGATTCATTAAAGGTTGGCGAGATAAGCAATAAAGCCGATTTTTGCGGAGCGCTGGTCATTGCTCCGCCATCGGCAGGCGGTTCTCCATGGGTACGCCGGTTCGGCGATTATAGCGATGCCTTTGCGAGCGGCTGGATGCTGTTACGCGGCGCACGTCGTCGGCGAGCGGTGGATCGCGGTTTTGTGCTATCCGATCATGCCGACTGGCCCGGTTTGATGCAGGCAATCAAGGCAACGGGCGCGCAACGCGTAATTGTCACGCATGGGCACGTCGATATTATGGTGCGGTGGTTGCGGAAAAATGGGCTGGACGCAAGCGTTTTTAACACTGAATTCGGCACGGAAGAAGATGACAACGTCGCAATGAATGAATCCATAGCATTCAAAGAGAGTCATGCGTGAATTTGTGCGGCTCTACAGCGATATCGACGCAACTACCGCAACTACTCGCAAGCTCGGTGCGTTAAAACGCTACTTTGGTCATGCCCAGCCGGCGAGCGCTGCCTGGGCAGTTTATTTTCTGGCAGGAGGAAAGC
>JALYOY010000139.1 GCA_030856655.1 Pseudomonadota bacterium
TGGTTCCACCATGCTGCGTACAAAAAGATCGAAGTGGCGGTCCGCTCTGAATATGGGGGATTTTTTAGGCACTGTTGCGCGTTAGCTTAAATCCGGCAGTTGAGCGATCGTTTTCAAGTTAGCGAATATTGCGTGATGGCTTTTCGTCCGCTTTCCAATCGCGGCTTTAGGATGAACGCTCTCCCATCGCAGCTTTGACTACGGTATGGTTAAGGTGGGGAGCAAAAATCTCGACGAAATCAAATACGTAACTACGTAGATAACTATTTCGGCTTATGCCGATGCGAGTGGTGCTAGGCTCAAACAAGTGGCTTGCGTCAATGGATCTCAGGTGCTTGTCCCGCTTGGGCTCAAACGCCATCTGTGCCACAATGCCTACGCCTAATCCCAGTTCCACGTAAGTCTTGATCACATCCGCGTCTAGCGCGGTGAGCACTACGTTGGGAATCAGTCTTTTTGCGTCGAATGCCTGGTTGATCTTTGAACGGCCGGTAAAAGCAAAATCATAAGTGATTATTGGGTATTGAGCGATGGCCTCCAGCGTCAATTTCTCGAGTTTAAGCAGCGGATGTCTTGGCGTGACAATGACACAGCGATTCCATTGGTAGCATGGCAACATCACCAGTTCATGAAACAGTTCGATAGCCTCGGTGGCAATGGCGATGTCTGCTTCCCCCGAGGTGACTAGTTTCGCGATCTGCGTCGGGTTGCCTTGACGCAAAATTAATCTTACCTTGGGATAGCGTGCGGTAAAATGCTTGATCGCAGCGGGTAGCGCGTATCGTGCTTGAGTGTGTGTTGTAGCGATAGTGAGAGAGCCGGTGGCTTCGTTAGCGAATTCCTGACCAACCTGTTTGAGGTTTTTTGCATCTTTCAGCATTCTTTCGGCAATTTCGAGAATGGCCTGCCCTGGCGGTGTAACTTTAACTACACGTTTACCGTTGCGCACGAAAATATCTATCCCAAGCTCGTTTTCCAAGAGACGAATCTGTTTGCTGATTCCAGGTTGAGAGGTATGGAGAATTTCGGCGGCTTTGGACAAATTCAGCCCCTGATTGGCGACTTCACATAAGTAACGCAACTGTTGCAATTTCATGATTCGGCCCTAATAATGTCAGGTTATAATAATCTAACATAATATTCTTTCATGATATATGCGTCCTTTGCTATTATGACTTTTTCAAGGCATCATATAAAGTTAACTGCCGTGCTGGCGGCGGTATTGGCGTGGCGGTTAGCTTAACCGAACGGCGAATTTTTGGCTTGCGCTCGGCAGTTCGATACCAGCCTGAGCGTCATATCGGCGTGACCATGTCCCGGATCGGAATCGTAACCGTTCGCGATGCGTCGTGCCATTGGCCTCAAGCTGGTATGGCCGTAAATTGTGGAGGATCCAGATGAGTCACTTAAATTACCTTGCTAACGACGAGGAAATAAATTCGTTCGACCAGGCGTTACAGGACTATCAGGGCCTGCGCATGGATGTCGATCGTTTTACCGCTACCCGCTTGCAAATGGGTATCTATGGCCAACGCCAGGAAGGTGTCAATATGGTTCGCATCAAGCTGCCCGGAGGGCGCTTGAATGCCTCGCAACTGAGCGGGATCGCGGATATGCTGGAGAAATATGCGCGCCATGATGTGGTGCATATCACCACACGCCAGGACATTCAGATGCATTACGTTCCGCTCGAGCATACGCCGGCGGTGCTTCGTCACTTAGCCACAGTCGGACTGACGACGCGCGAGGCTTGCGGCAACACCATACGTAATGTCACCGCCTGTCCGCTGTCCGGGGTGTGCCCTCGTCAGCATGTCGACGTGACAAAGCATCTCGACGGCGCGGTTCAGCATTTTCTACGAAATCCGCTGACTCAGCAAATGCCGCGCAAATTCAAGATCAGTTTTTCGGCCTGCGAATCAGATTGTGCCCAAGGCATGATGCATGATATGGGAGTCGTCGCGGTGCGAGACGGTGCAAACTTTGGTTTCAAGGTTTTGGCCGGGGGCGGCCTCGGACATAAGCCGCATGAAGCCATCGTCATCGAAGAATTCATCGAAGAAAAGGACTTGTTGCTTGTGATGGAGGCTGTCATTTCATTACATAACCGCTATTCAGATCGCATTAAACGCGCGAAAGCGAGGATCAAATTCCTGGTTGATAAATTTGGGCCCGAAGGTTTTGTCGAGAAGTATCGCGAAGAATTGGCTCGCACCAAAGCAGCGCTGGCAACGCAGGATTATCCAAAGGGCGAATGGGATGTCGGTGCCGACAGCGAAGCCCCCGGTATCGGTGCGCCGCGTCATGTATTCGCGCAGAAACAGCCGGGTTATTACGTATTTCCGATCAGTGTGCCGATGGGTAATTTGAACGTAGTGCAGTTGCGCGGCCTTGCTCAAATATCCCAGACTTATGAGCTGCATGATATTCGTGTGACTCAGGATCAGAACATGTTCCTGGCAAATGTAACGAAAGCCCAAATCGATCCATTACGCGCTGCTTTGGCTGCATTGGGTTTGGGGGAACCGCAGGCGGGTGATGATGTGGTGGCTTGTCCGGGCACATCGACTTGCCGTTTAGGAATAACTTCAAGCACGATCGTCGGACCTAAACTCAGCGGTGGCTCGCATGACTTAAAAATTCGTGTTTCGGGGTGTCATAACGGCTGTGCCCAGCCTGAAATGGGCGACATCGGCATTTACGGGGAAGGCAAGCGCATGCACGGCAAGCTCGTGCCGCATTATCAGACGTATTTCGGCGGCAATGGCATGGCGCGCGGAGCGCTGGCGATTAAAGGCCCATCGATACCGGCGGCACGCATTGAGGCAGCAGTGGAACGGGTGAAGTCGACCTATGCGTCCAACCATGAGATGGGTGAAACGTTCTTTTCCTGGGCGCGGCGGGTGGGGAAAACCTATCTCACCGATCTGCTGGCGGATCTGGGGGAAGTAAAGCCGGAAGAATTAGAATCGGTTTTGCGTGACCACGGCAAGGACGCTGATTTCAAAGTGCTGCAATTAGGTGGGGGCGAGTGCGCCGGAGTGAGCCAGGTGAAAATTGGTTCAAGTTTTTTTGAAGCAGCGCATGAGCGAAATTATCGCGACGCGCTTAAGTTTCAACGAAAATTCGAAGATTCGGTTAAATGTGCGGAGGAGATCGCCCGATTGATTGGTCAAGGGGTGACTGAATTGCTCAGTGGTCAGAAGCACGATGATTTGACGAAACAAGCGGAGGAATTGCGCCGGGTGCTGCCTACCAAACCGCGGTTATCCAGGCAACTGGCCAAATTCGCGGAGGACTTCGTGCGTCCAGCCGAAGAGTTGAATGACGTTCGGTTAACGGAATGGTTTTCCGAATTGGATGCTTGGACAATGGAGGCTGCGGAATTCTGCCTTGGTTTCGATCGCCAGCTTGATCTGGCGGGTGCTTTGCCGCTGACAGCTTCAGCCAAATCGCTACCGTTTCAACAGACGCAGTCATCGGCCCTGTTGTAATAAATTTTTATGCCTTATCTATGCCTTGAAGATGTTTATTACCTGAAACGCCAATATGACCCGGGATCCCAAAATTGCCAAGATGCGGACACTGTTGGATACGGTGCAGGCAGAGTATGCTCCGGCCGTCTTCGCCAATAGTTTCGGTGCCGAGGACATGGTGTTGACGGATATTATTGCGCAGTATTATCCCGGCATTGAAATGTTTACGCTGGATACCGGCCGTCTGCCGGAAGAGACCTATAGCCTGATGAGGGAAGTGGCGGAGCGTTACGGCATTCGTGTTCCAGTATATTTTCCTGAGCCCGCCGCAGTGGAAGCATACGTTGCGCAGAACGGTCCCAACGGGTTCTACGACAGCGTGGAGTTACGCAAAACATGCTGCCATATTCGCAAGGTGGAACCGCTAAAACGTGCTTTGCGCGGTAAGCGCGCATGGATCACCGGCCTACGTCGCGATCAGGCGCCGACCAGAAAGAATTTGACTGAATTGGAGTTTGACACTGACAACGGTTTGCAAAAAATCAGTCCCCTGCTGGACTGGAGTCCAGCCGACGTGTGGGCTTATCTCAAACAATTCGATGTGCCCTATAACACATTGCATGATAAAGGTTACACGAGTATCGGCTGCGCCCCATGTACCCGTGCCATTACTCCCGGCGAGGACGTGCGTGCCGGACGCTGGTGGTGGGAAAATCCAGAAATCAAGGAGTGCGGCTTGCACCCCGACAAGCGGCCGGTCACAGCGGTTTCCAGTTCAGTGGCGAACTTGGCTGTTTCGGGTCAAACCCGAAACCCGGAAGAGAAAGAGCATGGCTTGGTTCCGAAAAAGCCACGTGCTGCGTGAAAACTATCAGGGTTGACCGATATATGAGTGATGTACAAGAATTTATTGCGCCTGTTCCGACTTTTGAGAAGATGACGAGTGAACCGATAACCACTAAACGTCATATTGCACGACAATTGGGCCACCTGGATGCGTTGGAAAGCGAAGCTATCCATATTCTGCGAGAGGTGGCGGCGGAATGCGCCAATCCAGCTCTACTGTTTTCTGGAGGGAAGGACTCCATCGTGCTGCTGCGGTTGGCGGAAAAAGCTTTCCGTCCAGGGCGTTTTCCGTTTCCGTTGCTGCATATCGATACCGGTCATAATTTCCCGGAAGTGATTGAGTTCCGTGACCGCCGCGCCAAACAATTAGGCGAGAGGTTGATCGTGCGCAGCATGGAAGACTCCATCCGGCAGGGAAGAGTAGTGCTGCGTTCCGAGAATCAGAGCCGCAATGCGTTTCAGTCGGTGACACTGCTTGACGCCATTTCTGAATTTCGTTTCGATGCCTGCATCGGCGGCGCGCGCCGCGATGAAGAAAAAGCCCGTGCCAAGGAGCGCATATTTTCTTTCCGCGATGAATTCGGTCAGTGGGACCCGAAGAACCAGCGTCCCGAATTATGGGATATCTACAATACCCGAGTGCACCCGGGAGAAAATATCCGTGTGTTTCCCATCAGCAATTGGACGGAACTCGATGTCTGGGAATACATTGCCCGCGAGGAGCTGGAGGTGCCAAATATCTATTTCGCCCATACGCGAGCTGTCATCAGACGTGGTAACGGTCTTTTACCGGTATCCCACCTGGTGCAGCCTAAGGAAGGAGAGCAAACGGAAAATATCGTGGTGCGCTTCCGGACGGTAGGCGATATGAGCTGCACGTGTCCGGTGGAATCCACTGCACTCAGTATTGGTGAAATTATTGCCGAAACCGCGGTCACACGCATCACCGAACGTGGTGCTACGCGCATGGACGATCAGACTTCGGACGCATCCATGGAGCTGCGCAAGAAAGAAGGATATTTCTGAAATATCTTTAAATCAAAAATTGAGAGATATAACGTGATGCCGTTGAAATAGTAGTTAATCGAGATACAGAAGAACAGGGAACTCTGCAGTGAAAAAATTTCGGAAGGGTTGTAATGTCAGCCGTTGAAAGCATTTCGTTCGATCATACCGAGTTGTTGCGTTTTATCACCGCCGGTAGCGTAGACGATGGGAAGAGCACACTGATCGGGCGCTTGCTCCATGACTCAAAATCCATTTTTGAGGATCAGCTGAGCGCCATCACTCACACAACGCGCAGGCGCGGGATGGAAGGAGTGGATCTGTCGCTGCTTACGGACGGGCTGCAGGCGGAGCGTGAGCAGGGCATCACCATTGATGTCGCCTATCGTTATTTTGCAACCCCCAAGCGCAAGTTTATAATCGCCGATACCCCGGGCCATGAGCAATATACCCGCAACATGGTGACCGGAGCCTCCACTGCTAATTTAGCCATTATCCTGATTGACGCACGCAAAGGGGTGCTCACACAGTCGCGCCGCCATGCCTACCTGGCCAGCCTGGTAGGCATTCCTCATTTAGTGGTAGCAGTCAACAAGATGGACCTAGTTGGCTACTCCCGCGAAGTATTCGAACGAATCTGTAAGGAATTTGCCGCTTTTGCCGAGGGTCTCAAGCTGAGTAATATCGTATATATCCCCATGTCTGCCTTGAACGGGGATATGGTGGTCGAGCGTGGGGATAAGCTCGGCTGGTACGAAGGCATGGCACTGATGGAATTTTTGGAGAGTGTCCCTATTGATCACGACATTAATCTGGAAGATTTCCGGTTTCCGGTGCAATTGGTGTGCCGCCCGCAAATCGAGGAACTCCATGATTTTCGCGGCTATATGGGGAGAATCGAGTCAGGTTTTATCGGTGTTGGCGATTCGGTGAAGGTACTGCCCTCTGGACTGACTTCACGCATCAAGGAAATCGTTACGTATGATGGCTCTGTCGATCATGCGGTCGCGCCCCAGTCGGTTACCTTGACTATCGACGACCATATGGATATTTCCCGCGGAGATATGCTGGTAAAAACCGACGGAGAAGCGCCCCGGGTTACGAAGGAATTTGAGGCGATGCTATGCTGGTTGTCGGAGCAGAGTCTCGATGCGCGGCGAAAATATCTCGTCAAACACACCACGCGGGTGGTAAAGGCCCTGGTCTCACGAATAGATTACCGCGTGGACATCAATACCCTCAGTCATGAAGCGGCGGATACCCTGAAAATGAATGACATTGGGCGGGTGGTGCTAAAAATGCACCAGCCTCTGGTGTGCGACCAATATCAGCATAATCATGCCACGGGCAGTTTTATTGTCATTGACGAAGTCAATAACAATACCATTGCCGCCGGCATGATCTGCCCGGCAATCAATTAGTCCGGTAACTTTCAACCCGTATTCTGGTGATTCGACGAAAGGCTATTCCTTTGCAAGGCGACAAGGCGGACATGGCGGAAGGGCGGCCTTGCCGCTTTTATTATTTTTTGTGGGGAAAAACCTTATTTATATAGGGATATAAAACTTTAATCGAAGTTACGTTCTAATAAAAATAGCGGTAACGTTTGTGGCTCCTTCTTTTTGATGCATTTTGATATTATCGATGGCCTTACCATGACAAGTTCACGATCGGCGCTTCCCTCTATTCGTCCTATAGCGACATCACCTGCCGCGGCTTCTCCCGTGCTCGGCTTCAACATTGCGTTTGCCGATCTCTATCGCCGCGACGGCCTGATAAGACTGGATCGAGCGTTTCTCAATTTTCTGCATGAAGGCGAGCCCGGATTGCGTGCCCGACTGGACCATGCTCGTGCGCATCCCGATAGCCTGGATCGCAAGAATGAGTCGGCTCTTCTGATTGAAATCGCGCCGTGGATGGAAGATTTTATTGCCAGGCTGTTTGGCATCGAAACAGAAATCGGCGTTCTTGCCGCTCGCCATCATCAACTAGCTCCACTTTATTCCTGCAAGAGGCAGTTCGTCCAGCGACGGGCGATGAGCAAAGTGAGCGAGGCAGAAGCGGCTGCAGTGGATGGGATTGCGCTGGAAGAAATATTGGCTGCTGCATTCGAAGCGCCCTTTTCAGAACTGGCTTTTGCATCGGCGGTCACCCAGTGGCTGCTGGACGAGGATGCAAACGACGAACGGCTCAAGACGGCTTTGCTCTATGCAGCCTGGGCGCTAAAAACATCGGCCGGCCGAGAGCGCAACCGGGATGGGGTGTTGTTCAAGGCTCCCGCCAAACTCGATTATTTGCATCTCTTGTCAACGGACGTCGACAATGCCGGCGGCTACGCTGTTCACCGGCTTCATCATATACGACGTCGGGAAGGTTTTGCGCTCACGGATCCGGGCACCGATCTGGTAGGTGCCCTGGATGAGGCAAACTACTGCATTTGGTGCCATGAACAAGGAAAGGATTCGTGCTCAAAAGGGTTAAAGGAAAAGCCGAAAACACTTGGAGAGATCCCGTCTTTCAAAAAAAGCCAACTGGGCGCTCTTCTGACCGGGTGCCCGCTGGAAGAGCGCATTTCCGAATTTCATAAGCTAAAGACTCAAGGAGTAGCTGTCGGCAGTTTGGCAATGATTGTGCTGGACAATCCCATGTGCGCCGGTACAGGTCACCGGATTTGCAACGATTGCATGAAATCCTGTATTTACCAGAAACAGGAGCCAGTCGATATCCCCCAAGCTGAAACGCGGACACTTAAGGATGTGCTCGAATTGCCTTGGGGTTTTGAAATTTATAGTCTTCTTACCCGATGGAATCCGCTTGACCTGCACCGGCCGGTGCCGAGACCACCAACCGGCAAGAAGGTGCTGGTGGTGGGGATGGGGCCTGCCGGATATACCCTGGCGCATCATCTAATGAACGATGGCCATACGGTAGTGGGAATCGACGGCCTCAAAATTGAGCCCTTGGCGCCCGATCTTTCCGGAGTGAACCAGCAAGGAGAGCATGTTCCCTTCAGGGCTATTCAGGATGCCGGCGAGCTCGATGAGAACCTGGATGAACGCACGCCGGCGGGGTTTGGCGGCGTTGCGGAATATGGCATTACTGTGCGCTGGAATAAAAATTTTCTCAAGGTGCTCCGATTGCTCCTGGAACGACGAGAAGAGTTCGCTCTTTTTGGCGGCGTCCGCTTTGGCGGCACGCTCACAGCCGATGACGCCCTGGCGATGGGGTTTGACCATGTGGCGCTTGCCGCAGGCGCTGGACGTCCCACTGTGCTCGATATGCCAAATGGTTTGGCGCGAGGTGTTCGCGCCGCATCCGATTTCCTGATGGCGCTGCAATTATCTGGTGCGGCTCAGATGAACTCCGTGGCCAACATGCAGCTGCGCTTGCCAGTGGTGGTAATCGGCGGAGGTCTGACTGCCATCGATACCGCAACCGAAGCGCTTGCTTATTATCCCGTGCAAGTGGAAAAATTTCTTCGTCGTTATGAAATCCTTACAGCCGTGCAGGGCGAGACCGCCATCCGTGGAGCATGGGATGAGGAAGAGTGGGAAATTGCCGAGGAATTTCTCGGTCACGCACGTGCTATCCGCGCAGAACGCAAGGAGGCGGAAGCGGAGGGGAGAGCGCCGCGAATACTGGAGCTGCTTCAATCATGGGGGGGCGCAACTATCGCTTACCGGAAACGGCTCATCGATAGCCCTTCTTATACACTCAATCATGAAGAGGTCGAAAAGGCACTGGAGGAGGGTATCCTGTTCGCTGAAGGACTTACGCCCGTCTGGGTCAAGACCGATCAGTGGGGCCATGCAAAGTCTGTCCAGTTCGCGGTACAAGTCCTAGATGAAACGGGATCATGGCAAAAAACCGGGCAAGCTGAATTACCGGCCCATGCCGTTTTGGTCGCGGCGGGAACTCAGCCGAATACGGTGCTTGCCAGAGAAGACGAGAAAAATTTTAAATTGAACGGCCGTTATTTCGCCGCTTGCGATGAAAACGGCGACCCGGTGAGCCCACCGCGAGCGAACCCCAAGCCGGAAACCCCCATGGTACTGTTGAGCCGTTGCGAAGACGGACGTTTCATCAGCTTCTTCGGTGACCTGCATCCATCTTATTCGGGCAATGTGGTAAAGGCCATGTCCAGCGCTAAACAGGGTTACCCGGTAGTAAGCCGGGTGCTGGGCCGGGTTGCGCCTGCATCCGCGAAATCGACCGGGCTATTTTTTGGGGAAATCAACGGACGGTTGCGCGCTACTGTGTATAAAGTCGAGAGGCTCACTCCCAATATTATTGAGGTAGTGGTACATGCTCCAATGGCGGCGGAGCGTTTTCATCCGGGCCAGTTCTACCGCTTCCAGAACTTCGCAACCCTCGCCACGACCGCGGGCGATACAAAATTGGCGATGGAAGGCATCGCCCTCACGGGGGCCTCGGTTGATGTTCCCCGAGGACTGGTTTCCCTGATCGCCTTGGAAATGGGAGGCTCGGCAGATTTATGCGCCAAACTGAATCCTGGTGATCCCGTAGTGTTGATGGGCCCCACCGGCACCCCTACCGAGATTTTACCGGACGAAACTGTCGTTCTGGTGGGCGGTGGGCTGGGTAATGCAGTGTTATTTTCCATCGGCGCGGCAGCACGGGCCGCCCACTCAAAAATTTTATATTTTGCCGGTTACAAGAAATTGATCGATCGTTATAAAGTAGCGGAAATCGAAGCGGCGGCGGATATAGTAGTGTGGTGCTGCGACGAATCCCCTGGCTTCCAACCTTCACGCCCGGGCGACCTCAGCTATGTCGGCAATATCGTGGAAGCGATGGCAGCTTATGGCAGCGATGCGCTGGGTCCTCAGAGGATTCGGTTAGCGGACGCCGACCGTATCATTGCCATCGGTTCCGATCGCATGATGGCGGCAGTGGGTGCGGCCCGGCATAACAAGCTACAGCCTTATCTGAAGACAAATCACTTCGCAATCGGCTCTATTAATTCGCCGATGCAATGCATGATGAAAGAAATCTGCGCCCAGTGTTTACAACCTCACAAAGACCCCAAAACAGGAGAGATTACTTATGTGTTTTCCTGTTTTAATCAGGATCAGCCGCTTGATCAGGTTGATTTCGGCGGGTTAGCGTCACGTTTACGCCAGAACAGTGTTCAGGAAAAGCTTACCACCCGATGGATTAGTCATTGCTTGAGGGGACCTGATCAACTCGAAGCATGAGTTTGTTTTCCTCAATCCGGATAATTCATCCTGCCCAGGTTCATTTATAATCCGGGCTTCGTCATCCAGGTGAGTGCCGGAAATTTTCACAATCTTCACCCATAAGGTATTACCCATAAGGGAGATCATCAATGCACATAGGCATACCCGCAGAGATTCGCGGGGGAGAGAGCCGCGTAGCGGCCACGCCGGAGACGGTAAAGAAATTTACCGCCAAAGGTTTTCATGTTGTTCTGGTGCAGTCTGGCGCGGGGGCAGGTGCAAGCATACCCGATGAGGCATATCAGGAGGCCGGCGCTAATATCGTAGCCAGCGCTGCGGAACTGTACGGTCAATCTCAAATTGTGCTTAAGGTGCGAGGTCCTGATCCCGGCGAATTGGCGATGATGCACAAGGATGCTGTTTTGCTGGGTCTGCTTTCGCCACATCAGGCAGAGGGTATTGAAGCACTCGCGCGTCATGGCCTCACGGCGTTCGCCATGGAAAGGCTGCCACGCATTTCCCGTGCTCAGAGCATGGACGTCCTGTCGTCTCAGGCGAATATCGCCGGCTATAAGGCAGTGCTGATGGCGGCCAATGTCTATCAGAAATTCTTTCCTATGCTGATGACCGCCGCTGGTACGGTAAAGGCCGCACGCGTATTGGTTCTGGGCGCCGGGGTGGCAGGTTTGCAGGCTATCGCCACGGCCAAACGGCTGGGCGCGGTGATTGAAGCGTTCGACGTACGTCCGGTGGCGAAAGAACAGGTTGAAAGTCTCGGCGCTAAATTCGTCGAAGTCCCGTTAAGTGAGGAAGAAAAGGCGCAGGCGGAGACGGCCGGGGGTTATGCCAGGGAAATGTCGGATGATTATAAGCGTCGTCAGGGCGAACTGGTGCACCAGCGCGCCGTGGCAGCCGATGTCATCATTACCACCGCGCTCATTCCAGGCCGTCCGGCGCCGGTTCTTATCAAGGAAGAAACCGTTCGTGCCATGAAACCCGGCTCCGTGATCGTTGATATGGCGGTGGAAGCGGGCGGCAACTGTCCCTTGTCGGAACTGGACAAGATTGTCGTGAAGCACGGCGTGCATCTCGTCGGGATCGCCAACTTGCCAGGGCTGGTTGCGGCGGATTCCAGCGCCCTGTACGCACGTAATCTGATGAATTTTCTCAACCTGATGCTGGATGCGAATAATGGCGAATTCAATGTGAACCGTGAAGATGAAGTCATCAGCGGAACGTTAGTCTGCATGGGCGGAGACGTCATCGGGAAGACTTGAAGGGAAAAGAAAAGATAAAGCGGCGAGGACGGTCTTGATGACTCGTCTGAACTATTGATTACTGCAGGTTAAAGATAACGAATTGAAGGAGCAGGCATGATCGGCGAAGTTGATCCAACCATCATTAATCTCACCGTATTTGTATTGGCGGTATTCGTCGGCTATCACGTGGTTTGGGGGGTGACGCCAGCCTTGCACACGCCGCTAATGTCGGTAACCAATGCGATCTCCGGCATTATTTTGGTCGGCGCCATGCTGGCTGCAGGACCGGCGGAGACCGACTGGGGTGTATGGCTAGGAGCTGTTGCGGTGACGCTGGCCGCGATCAATGTATTCGGCGGATTTCTTGTTACCCAGAGGATGCTGGAAATGTTCAGAAAAAAAGATAAAAAAGGAAGCTAGTCAATGTCCGCAAATTCGGTCGCATTCGCATATCTGATCGCGTCAGTTTTTTTTATTCTGGCGCTAAAGGGTCTAAGTTCGCCGCTAACTGCTCGTCGCGGCAACCTGTTCGGCATGGTGGGGATGGCAATCGCTGTCGTCACTACGCTTACCGTCACGAGGAACTGGGCTCTGATACTTGGTTGCATCGCATTAGGTGGAACTGTAGGTGCTGTCGTCGCACGGCGCGTGCAAATGACGGCGATGCCGGAACTGGTCGCCTTCATGC
>JALYOY010000148.1 GCA_030856655.1 Pseudomonadota bacterium
CCCGCAGGCAGCGTTCCTGTCGTCACCGCAAAGTTGCTGTAGGTCCCGGACCCGCCGGTCGCACCAATCGTCTGGCTGTACGCCACGCCGCGCGTGCCACCAGGCAAGCTCGCCGGCGTCACCGTCAAAGCAACCCCTGCTACCGCAACCGTATACGCCCGGCTGCCAGTGTTACTGAAATTGTCCGTGACCGTTACAGTGAACGACGAGCTTCCAACACTGGTCGGTGAGCCCGTGATCGCTCCTGTAGTCGCATTGAGCGACAGGCCCGCCGGAAGGCTACCCGTCGTCACTGCAAAGTTGCTGTAGGTGCCAGACCCGCCGGTCGCACCAATCGTCTGGCTATAGGCACTGCCATAAGTGCCGCCAGGCAAGCTGGCAGGCGTCACCGTCAGCGTCGCCGCCGCAATGGTAAGTGTATAGGCCCCCGACGCCGTTTTCTGCGTATCATTTACCGTTATGGTAAAACTTGACGATCCCGCCGTGGTGGGGGTCCCCGTAATCGCACCCGTGCTTGCGTTCAATGAGAGCCCAGCTGGCAACGCCCCGGCCGTGACCGAGTAGCTATATGGGCCGCCTGTGCCACCACTACCAGTCACCGTCGTACTATACGCTACACCCCGCGTGCCACCGGGCAAGGCTCCGCCTGCGGGTGTGAGGGTTGGGGCAGGGGCAGCCAAGGCAACCGCGCTGGCGCAAAAGAGGAAAACAGCTAGCAGATAGTGGAGGAGACGGCCCTTAAACGGACTAATCCAAGCTGCCTCGGCTCAGGCCCTTCAGAAAAGTTAAAGGCCACGAACGTGCTCAACCTTGTTTCTACCTCAAATCGACTGAAACACCGCCCAAGATGGGCCAATGATCGTCCCATGAGGGGCCTTAGATCCGCGCCCACGCGGCCACGAGTAAGACCAGACTAGACAAGACCTGCGGTAATTACGGTATGATCGCTTAAAATTCAATTAAATTCGACCGCCAAAGCGCAATCAGGCAGTCAGCGACACGTATTGATACGGGGTGGAGCTATGAGATACCAACGCCCGCCGAGGTCCAGCGGCCGACCAGGGGCGCAAAGCGGACATCGGTCGCCACGTGCTCTGTCAGTCTAAAGCGCACTTATCTCTAACTGACGCACCCGCGGCTTTGGGTGGGCAGCCTCAGGCCATGACGATCTGCCACTCGGCAAGGGCCGCGGAGCGGCGGAGCTTGAAAGTCTGTCGGTCGACGAGGTGGCGTTCCTGGTTGAAGTGGTTGTGGACCTGGGCATGCACTGAGCTGACGCGCATCTCTCTTCCGGCAAGGAGATCGGCGCCGTCTATCGTGAAGTGATCGGCAAGACGTATCCGGCGATGGCTGTCGTCCAGGTCGTAGCGTTGATGGAGCCTGACGCGTTAGTAGAAATTGAGACTACCACAGTCATACCTGAATCGAAAAACCAGTAAGTCGGTTGGGGACACCGTGGCTCCCACGGATCCGCCGCAGTCTCAGTCAGCTTTTGGCTGACTCCCTCGTTCGGAATGGGGGAAAGCGAAAATTCACTTCCTATCTTTTGCAAGCCGTCCCAAGTCGCGAACGCGAATAGCACGGTATTCAGACAGAATCTTAACCAGCCCCGTCGCCGATCAGGCTGAAGGGCGCCCACGCGTTCGGATGCGCCCAGCTATCGTTGGCAGTATCATGTGAGGAATTGTTCCGAATGGATCGCATCGCTTGTTGCAGCGCTTCTGCCCTGCTGAGCGCAGGATTTGCTCGCTGTAATCTGATAGTATCGACGGTAAGCTGCGAAGCGACGTCGTCACGCACCGGCCAATGTGATGCCAGCAGATTTCGCGCTCCCGCATAAAGGAATGCGCGGGCAAGGCCTGACAGCCCCGGCGCTCCCTCCGATCCATCACCAGCTGCCGTGTTGCAGGCCGAAAGTATCACCCACTCGGCATCCAATTTCAGTCCGGCAATTTCTGAAGCCGTTAGTAATCCGTCGTCCTGCTCGCTGGCTTGAGGTGGGGGCGTGAATACCAGGCCGGCTTCGGCCGCACCTGGAAGCTCGCCCGCCATCAGGCCGTGCGTCGCCAGCGCGAGAATGCCAACCGTTGCGAGATTGGCACCTTTGATGGCGCTCTCAGTGGCATCGCCCTGAACATGTACGGAGGAGCGCGGAGCCCCCATGGCTATGCGCATATTCTCAAGCTCGACTGCTGTTCCCGGAAGGCTAGCCATTGATCTAATCTGCGTAACATCCGCTATAGCCCCTGCAGCACGGACGGCCTGCGGGTTGAACATTGAGCGGGCGGCCTTGGTGCTTTGAGATCGTTGGCCGCGCTTTTGCGCGTCACCCTCAAGTTGCGGATCGCCATATCCCACAAAGGTCTCTGAAGAAGTGGAAGCGTCACCCTTAGCCCTACCGCGCAAGAACTGCAGCGACTGGATTGACGGCACGACCGTAAGTGCATGCGCATCGGCGAACCACTTTGTCGCGCGCATGGCCCGCGGATCACTGTCATCGCCTTTTGGGGGATCGGTCACCATAATTCCAAAGGGAAGGCTCGTTAATACTCCGCTAGTCGCGATGAAAATGTGGCGCTTGCCCTCGAGCAGCCGGGCGACTGGTGCAACAATTTGCTGGTAGAGGGTGAAGGCTGTTTTTCGATCATACGCGTAACCCGGCTCCTCGTCGGAATCTCTTTGCAACGCGGCTGCCTCTGCCACGCCTACGTCAGCCCCAACATCCCATAGAAGACGGC